>NZ_JBEORU010000019.1:0-123689 GCF_040302465.1 Micromonospora sp. NPDC126480 | reverse complement strand
CCTCAGCCCCGCCGACTACGAACAAGCCCTCACACCGACTACGCTGCACCAGATCGCGGCATAACCCGGTGTCCACATCCCGGGGGGAACCTCAGACGAAGCAGAGGAGTTCGGGTTGGGCCGGCGCGTAGCGCTGCCGCTGTCCCCAGCATAGGCCAGTTAGCGGAAGCTGCGGTCGCTGTGGATCTCCTTGACAGCCGGCAGGCAGACCGGCCAGCGTCCCGGGCGAAGGTGGCCGCCAATCGGCCCCCATCCCCCTGATTGGTGCCAAGAACTGCGGTGCCCGGTCGGGTCAAGGGCGGCCGTAGGCCATCGGCGTGCCGACGCGCAGCGCCCTTGACGTCGGCCGGGTGGCGTAGTGGATCGGGCACCCGGGGGGCGGGCCACACCCTGGTCCTCATCGTCATCGAACGACGGACAGTGCCCACGGGAGTCGGAGGCAAGCAGCTCTGCTGCGCGACAGCGATCGCCCTGACCCCGGTGGCGTCCAGCTCTGTCGGCGATCGGCCCGCCTCAGCAAACGCTGGAGCGTGGCTATGGTCCGCAGCCAAGGACATGAGGGTGACGACAGCGAATGATGACCTCGGTGCCGGCCTCGGCACCCATCACCTCCGCCGTGCCGGGCGAGGAGGGGACAGCGTGACCGCTTGGCTGTACGGATGGCTGTACTCGGGACCGAGATCAGCCAAGGAAAGTGTTGGTGGAGCCCAGGGGACTCGAACCCCTAACCCCTGCCTTGCAAAGGCAGTGCTCTGCCAGTTGAGCTAGGGCCCCTGGGCGGGCGGTGCCGCCTGGTGCTGGCAGGACGAGAGCGCGGTCAGCGCAGGTCGGGCGCGGTGGTCGCCTCGTGCCACAGGGCACGCTCGTCGTTGGAGGCCTTGACCTTCTTGGCCACCACGGCCGCCACGCCGACGACACCGACCAGGATCAGCAGCTTCTTGAACATTGGGGCGACCCCTCACGCTCGACTGTGCCGTCGGACGATCTCTGGTGGGGCTAGCTGGAATCGAACCAGCGACCTCAGAGTTATCAGCTCTGCGCTCTAACCGACTGAGCTATAGCCCCGCGTAGCGACGGCCAAGGTTAACCCATCCGCCCGGCCGCCCCCAAATCGGGGTGGCCCGGGCACCGGCGCCATCCTGAACCTACCTGAGCACCGGACGAAACGCCCACTGACTTACCGGGAGGCGCCGCGTGCCGCATGCGGCATCCTGCGGTTTCCATGGCGTGGAATGGCGCAGTATGCCGCAACCCGAGTGGATCAAGCAGCTGGACGCCCGGGTCGCCGGTCGGCGACCCGGGGGCGTCCGATGTCCCTGCTCAGTCGCGCTCGGCGAGCGTCAGCTCGATGCCGCCCACCAGGTCGGCGCAGACGTTGTAGACGAACGCGCCAAGCGTGGCCAGCGCCGTGAACAGCACCACGTTGACCAGGCCGATCAGCGCCGAACTCAGGATCACACCCCGGGCGGTGATCTGGAAGCCGCTGGTGCTCTGGCCGCCGCCCGCGTTGACCAGGTCGCTCAGGCTGTCGTTCACGCTGGCGAAGACACCCATCGCGTCCAGCGCCAGATACAGCACCGAGGTGGCCACCACCACGACGATGAAGAGCACCACCGACACCGCGAAGGCGAACTTCATCACCGACCACGGGTCGATCCGCTTCAGGTTCAGTCGAGCCCGGCGCGGCCCGCGCGAGGCGGCCGAGCTGACCGAGGTACGCGCGGCCCGTACCGCCTCACCCACGCGCGCCGCCCCGACGGCGGCCGCGCCGCCGATGCCCGGCGGGAGGCCACCGCCCTGCGGACGGCTACCCGGGCGCCCGTCCGTCTGTGGCCGGGCCGTGCCGGTGACCCGCGGCTGGGTGCCGGTGTTGCCGGTGACCAGGGGCTGCGTGCCGGTCGTGGCACTCCCGGCGGTCGACGACGATGCCCGGCCGGTGCCCACGGCGATCGGCTGGGTGGCCGTCGGCTTCGCCGCGGTGGACGTGGCGGCGCCACTCGCGGTGGACGTGGCGGTGCCACCCGCGCTCGGCGCGTCGACCTTAGTCGCCTCAGCCGGGGGCTTCTCCGCGGACTCGGACTTCTCGTCCGGCTTGTCCGGCGGCGGCGCCATCCCGGGAGCCCGGGTGAATTTCGGGGCAGGCGCATCGGCGGGGACGGTCGCCCGGCCCACGGCCGCGCGGCCGGTCGCTGGCGCGCCGCTCTTGGCGCCCTCCTCGTCGACCGGGTTGGCCGAGGTCCCCGTGTTCCCCGACTTCGCCTGTGTCTCCGTCATTCAACTAGTCCTGTTCGTCAGGCTCGTCGGCATTGCGAGCAATCGCCACGATAGTCACGCCGTCCGGAAGGTCCATCAGCTTGACCCCCATTGTGTTCCGGTCACGCGTACGGCGTACAGGCTTCACCGGAGTCCGGATGACACCACCGTTACTGGTGATAGCGAACAGCTCGTCGTCCGGGTCGATCACTACAGCGCCGACCAGACCACCGCGCCGCTCGGTGATCTTCGCAGTCAGCACGCCCTTACCTCCCCGGCCCTGCACCGGGTATTCCTCGATCGGGGTACGTTTCGCGTAACCCCCGTTCGTGGCCACCAGGACGTCCATGCCCTCCCGGACGACCTCCATGGCGAGCAGCTCGTCTTCCTCGCTGAACCGCATGCCGATCACGCCCGAGGTCGCCCGGCCCATCGGCCGAAGCGCCTCGTCCGAGGCGTTGAAGCGGATCGCCTGGGCGTTCTTCGACACCATCAGCAGATCCTGCTCGGGCCCGACGAGGGCGGCACCGACCAGCTCGTCCTCATCGCGGAGGTTGATCGCGATGATGCCGCCGGACCGGTTGGAGTCGAACTCCTCGAGCCTCGTCTTCTTCACCAGGCCGTTCTTCGTGGCCAGTACCAGGTAGGGGGCCACCTGGTAGTTCGGAATCTCGATGATCTGCGCGATCTGCTCGTCCGGTTGGAACGCGAGCAGATTGGCCACGTGCTGGCCCTTGGCCACCCTACTGGCTTCCGGAAGCTCGTAGGCCTTGGCCCGGTAGACGCGCCCCTTGTTGGTGAAGAACAGGATCCAGTCGTGCGTCGAGCACACGAAGAAGTGGCTGACGATGTCGTCCTGCCGCAGCGACGCGCCGCTGACGCCCTTACCGCCCCGCCGCTGCGAGCGGTACGCGTCGACCTTCGTGCGCTTCGCGTACCCCGTGCGGGTGATCGTGACCACCACGTCCTCGCGGGCGATGAGGTCCTCCATCGAGACCTCGCCGTCGAACGGGATGATCTGTGTACGCCGTTCGTCACCCCACTTGGCGACGATCTCGCCCAGTTCCTCCGAGACGATCCGCCGCTGCCGCTCCGGCTTCGCCAGGATGTCCTTGAGGTCGGCGATCTCCAGCTCCAGCTTGGCCAGGTCGTCGAGGATCCGCTGCCGCTCCAGCGCGGCCAGCCGGCGCAGCTGCATGTCCAGGATCGCGGTCGCCTGGATCTCGTCGATCTCCAGCAGCCGGATCAGGCCCTGCCGGGCGTCGTCCACCGTCGGCGAGCGCCGGATCAGGGCGATCACCTCGTCAAGCGCGTCCAGCGCCTTCGCCAGACCACGCAGGATGTGCGCCCGCTCCTCCGCCTTGCGCAGCCGGAACGCCGTCCGCCGGCGGATGACCTCGATCTGGTGCTCGACGTAGTAACGGATGAACTGGGCCAGGTTCAGCGTGCGCGGCACGCCGTCCACGAGCGCCAGCATGTTCGCGCCGAACGTCTCCTGGAGCTGGGTGTGCTTGTAGAGGTTGTTCAGCACCACCTTCGCGACCGCGTCGCGCTTGAGCACCAGCACGATCCGCATACCGGTACGCCCGGAGGACTCGTCCCGGATGTCCGCGATGCCGCCGAGCTTGCCTTCCTTGATCAGCTCGGCGATGCGCTCGGCCAGGTTGTCGGGGTTGACCTGGTACGGCAGCTCGCTCACCACAAGCGCCGGCCGGCCCCGCTTGTCCTCCTCGACCTCCACCACCGCGCGCATCCGGATCGAGCCGCGCCCGGTCCGGTACGCGTCCTGGATGGCGGCCTGACCGACGATCAGGCCGTGGGTCGGGAAGTCCGGACCCTTGACGATCTCCAGCAGCGCCTCGAGCGTGGTCGCCTCGTCCGCCTCCGGGTGCTCCAGGCACCACTGGACGGCGGCGCCGATCTCGCGCAGGTTGTGCGGCGGGATCTTGGTGGCCATACCGACGGCGATGCCCTCGGAGCCGTTGATCAGCAGGTTGGGGATCCGCGACGGCAGGATGGTGGGCTCCTTGGCCCGGCCGTCGTAGTTGTCCTGCAGGTCGACGGTGTCCTCGTCGATGTCCCGCAGCATCTCCATCGCGAGCGGGTCGAGCTTGCACTCGGTGTTGTGGCTGACGAAGCCATCGGAGACGAACGAGTGGTCCTCGGTGTCAACCCGGAGGCTGTAGACCGGCTGCACGCCCGCGTCGGCGACGCCGGCCACCTCGGCGTAGTAGAACCGGCCGTCAACAAGCGGCTCGACCACGTCGAGCACCTCGGTGTTGGTGATCCGGGCGGCGATCTCGTCCCGATCCCGCTCCCAACGCTCGACCCGGTCCACGTTGTGCCGGAGCAGCCAGTCCCGCTCGGTCCAGCGGCTCGCGCCGTGCTCCCGGATGAAGTCGCCGACCAGCGGCACGTGGTCGCCGGACAGCGCCCGGCTGCTCGTCGGCACCGAGGCCAGCTCCGACTCCAGCTTGGCCTGCTTGCGGCCGAGGAAACCGACCTGGGCAGCGAAGATGCGGGCGTCCCGGCGGTTTGTCACCACGACCTTGATCTCGCCGTCGTCGTACCGGCACTGCCGGCTGACCACGCCGAACTCCAGCAGCAGCTGCTGCACCTCGCGGGCCAGCCGCTCGCTGCGGGTGGAGTACGAGATCTGGATCGTGTGGCGTGGCAGCAGGGAGGACGAGCCGTCGCCCTCGAAGAGCGCCTGGAGGAAGGCGCGCTTGACGGCCGCCGGCCCCCGCCAGACGAACTCCGGCACGAACTTGCCGGCGCTGCGCGCCCCGATCAGCTCGCCGAGGACGCTCGTCCGCAGTGCCGCGAGGTCCTGGACGTCCAGCTCGTGCAGCGTGCTGCCGGACGCGATCACCCGCTCGCTGACGTACCGCGGGCCGCCCACCGCCAGGTCGTAGGCGGCCAGCACCCGGACGAAGAACTCCCGGTCGACGTTGTTGAAGCCGGCCCGCCCTTGGGACACCCAGCCTTCGCTCACGAAGGCGCCGGCCAGGACGGCCGCCTCGACGTGCTCCAGCATCGGGTAGCCGATTTCGTCCGGCACGCTGCGCTGGAGCACCACCCGGTCGCCTGGGGCGATCTCGGCGAGCAGCTTCCAGAGCAGGGTCGGCACGCCGGCCACGTCCACCAGGCAGAGCACCGGGTGGTTGTGCGTGCCGGTCAGCTCGTACCCCTCACGGGTGCGCAGCCGCAGCGTCGGGTGCTCGCCGGAGTGGAAGAACTTCGAGGCGCGGACCAGGTCGCCGTTGCGGTCGCGGACCTTCAGGTCGATGTCCGTCTCGCTGCCCGGCGCGGCGTCCGGCACGATGTCACCGAGCCGGACGCTGCCCTCGTCGGTACGAATACGGATATCTGCGGTAACGCAGTACCTCATGGCCGCAGCCGGATCGTTTCCGGGCGAACCGAAGTTGCCGTTGCCGTCGACCAGCGGGTAGCGCAGCGACCAGGGCTGCGCCATCCGGACCAGCGCGTCGTAGATCGCCGTGTCGCCGTGCGGGTGGAACTGACCCATCACGTCGCCGACCACGCGGGAGCACTTCACGTACCCGCGGTCCGGCCGGTACCCCGAGTCGAACATCGCGTAGAGGATCTTGCGGTGGACCGGCTTGAGCCCGTCCCGGACGTCCGGCAGCGCGCGCCCGACGATGACGCTCATCGCGTAGTCGAGGTAGGAGCGCTGCATCTCGACCTCGAGCCCGACCGGCTCGATGCGGTCGTGCGCGACGACGGCACCGGCGGTCTCGGGGACCTCGGGCTCGTTCGGTGTGGACTCGGGGGTATCGGTCACTTGTTAACCCTTATCAGACTCAGAGTCGTTTTCGTGCTGTGGATAACCGCTGTGGATACCGGCCATGCTGTGGATAACTCTGTGGATCCGCGGGCCCGGCCGGCGTCCACCGGCCGGGCCCGAGCGGATTCAGATGTCCAGGAACCGCACGTCCTTGGCGTTCTGCTGGATGAACGAGCGGCGGGCCTCGACGTCCTCACCCATCAGCACGCTGAACAACTCGTCGGCGGTTGCCGCATCGTCGAGCGTGACCTGACGCAGCGTACGCGTGGCCGGGTTCATCGTGGTCTCCCACAGCTCGGGATAGTTCATCTCGCCGAGACCCTTGAACCGCTGGATGTCGTCCGGCTTGGCGTTGGGCTTCTTCTGCTGGCGCAGCGCGATGAGCCCGTCGCGCTCCCGGTCGGAGTACGCGTACTGAGCGTCGTCGCCCTTCCTGTTCCACTTGATCTTGTAGAGCGGCGGTGCGGCCAGGTAGACGTGCCCCAGCTCGACGAGCGGCCGCATGAACCGGAACAGCAGGGTGAGCAGCAGCGTCTGGATGTGCTGGCCGTCGACGTCTGCGTCGGCCATCAGCACGATCTTGTGGTAGCGCAGCTTCTCGATGTCGAAGTCGTCGTGGATGCCGGTGCCGAGCGCGGTGATCAGCGCCTGGACCTCGTTGTTCTTGAGGACCCGGTCGATGCGGGCCTTCTCCACGTTGAGGATCTTGCCGCGGATCGGCAGGATCGCCTGGGTCCGCGGGTCACGCCCCTGCTTGGCGGAGCCGCCGGCGGAGTCGCCCTCGACGATGAAGACCTCGCACTCGCGCGGGTCGGTGGACTGGCAGTCGGCCAGCTTGCCGGGCATCGAACCGGACTCCAGCAGCGACTTGCGCCGGGCCAGCTTGCGGGCCTGCTGCGCGGCGATCCGGGCGCGGGCGGCCTGGGAGGCCTTCTGGATGATGATCTTCGCCTCGGCGGGGTTGCGGTCGAGCCAGTCGACCAACCACTCGTTGCAGACGCGCTGCACGAAGCTCTTGACCGGCGTGTTGCCGAGCTTGGTCTTCGTCTGCCCCTCGAACTGGGGATTTGCCAGCTTCACCGAGATGATCGCGGCGAGACCCTCGCGGATGTCCTCGCCGGAGAGCTTCTCGTCGCCCTTGAGCAGCTTCTTCTCCGCGCCGTAGCGGTTGATGACGCTGGTCAGCGCGGCCCGGAAGCCCTCCTCGTGGGTGCCGCCCTCGTGCGTGTTGATCGTGTTGGCGAAGGTGTAGACCGACTCGCCGTACGATTCGTTCCACTGCATGGCAATCTCGACCGACATGCCGTCCTCCTCGGCCCCGAACTCGACCACCGACTTGTGGATCGGGGACTTGGAGGCGTTGAGGTGCCGGACGAAGTCGGCGATGCCGCCCTTGTAGCAGAAGGTGACCTCCCGCATCTTGCCGTCCTCGTCCTCGGGGACACGCTCGTCGAGGAGGTGGATGGTGAGCCCGCGGTTGAGGAAGGCCATCTCCTGGAGGCGGCGGTAGATGGTCTGGAAGTCGAAGTCGACGGTCTCGAAGACGGCCGGGTCGGGCCAGAAGGAGACCGCCGAGCCGGTCGCGTTTGTCGGCTCGCCCTTCTCCAGCGGCGTCGGCTTGGAGTTCGTGTACGACTGGCGCCAGAAGTGCCCGTCCTTCTGGATCTCGACGGCCATCCGGGTGGACAGGGCGTTCACCACGGAGACGCCGACGCCGTGCAGGCCGCCGGAGACCGCGTACGCCTTGCCGTCGAACTTGCCGCCGGCGTGCAGCACGGTCAGCGCCACCTCGACACCGGGCTTCTTGAGCTTCGGGTGCAGGTCGACCGGGAAACCACGGCCGTTGTCGGTGACCCGGACCCCGCCGTCGGCGAGCAGCACCACGTCGATGGTGTCGCAGTGCCCGGCCAGCGCCTCGTCCACCGCGTTGTCGACGACCTCCCACACCAGGTGGTGCAGGCCCCGTTCGCCGGTGGACCCGATGTACATACCGGGGCGCTTCCGGACCGCCTCCAGCCCTTCGAGGACGGTGATCGACTCGGCGCCGTACTCCTGCTTGTCCTGCGCTGCCACCCTCGGCCACTTTCTCGCGCCCGCCACGCCAAGTGGCGCGCCGGACGCGGGGTTCGGCGGACAGGGCGCGACGTCGGCGCGCGGACCGGCACCGGAGACTCATCCGGGCTGCGGGTCGAACGCGCCGGTCGCCGCGGTTGCCCGCGGATCGCGATCGGCTCGACCCGACGTGGGACGATGATTTGGGGCCCGCACCGGCCCCGTGTCTCGTCGCTCCGCACCGGGTCTTCGTCTCAGGTTCAATCTTACTGTGCGCTGACGACAGAACCACCACTCGGCACCCCTGCGCGGCGGCTGAGAACTCCGTAGCGGGCCGAAATGCGCCCTCCGCGACTCCCCCTACACAGATCGGTCCCGCTGCTGGCTCGCACCGGCCGTCGGCGGTCCCGCGCACGGCGTGTCGGGGGCCGGGACGAACGGTGGCTTGATCTTTGGGTGCGGGAACCGGACGATCGACCCGTTCGAACGGACACGGGCTTGAGAGGTGACGCCAGATGGGGCTGGACAACGTCGCGGTGCACTGGCCGCGGACCGGCCGCTTCTACGACCCGGTCGCACCGGCCGAGTTCGTGGACTTCGGCGAGATCGTCGACATGCCGCGGATCTCCGCTCCGACCGCCGCACTCGCCGAGTTGATCGCCAAGACCGGCACGGTTCGCGCGACCGCGTACACGGAGCTGGTCGACCTGATCCTCGGGCTGGAGAACGTGCTCTACGCCACAGAGAACTCGGCCGAGGACGAGGATCCGGTGATCGACCCGGACGGCTGCTCCTGGATCGCGGACGGTGTGGAGAAGTTCGTGGCCCGGCACCGGCCGGCGGGTGAGGAGGTCACCTTCGAGTCGGTGAGCGAGGTGCTCCGCTCGCTGCTCGGCGACGGGCGTCTGGCCGAGCAGCAGCTGCGCTGGCTGGACAGCCGGTTGGACCGGCTGCGCGACGAGAACGGCGATCCGCCGCAGTGGACCTTCACCTGCGCCGAGCTGAGCGTCCTCGCCGCCTTCTACCGGCGCTGTGCCGACCGGGGCTTCGCGGTCTACGCCGACGCCTGAGCGCGGCTCGCCGGCACGGACCGTCAGCCGTAGGTGTCCCGGGGCCCACGCCCCCGGACCCGGCGGGGACCGCGCGACCAGGACGGTGCGGCCGGACCGTGGATGTGCAGCTTGCGCACCACGTTGTGGCCGACCTCGCGGGCGATCTGCTGGAGCAGGGAGCCGGCGAGCAGCCGGAGCTGGGTCGCCCAGGCGGTCGACCGGGCTTCGACGGTCAGCTCGCCGTCCTCCAGTTTCACCGGCCGGCTGTGCTGCGCCACCTCCGGGCCGACCACCCGCTCCCAGGCGCCGAAGACGGTCGCCTCCGCGGCCGGCTGCTGCCAGCCGCGCGCCTTGACGAGCCGGTCCAGGACCGCACCGAGCGGCTGCGGGTCGCGGGGGTCCGGGCCGGGCCCGGAGTAGCCGCGCAGCCGTCGCTCACCGCCGCCCTCCCCGCCGGGGGCGCCGCGCCGCCGCGTCTTCTTCGCCGCCGCCTCCCGGCGGGCCTTCGCCGCGTCCAGCACGGCCCGCGCGAGCTCCGGCCCGGTCGCCCCGGCCGGCAGGTCGGGCACCCCGCCGTCGCCGGACCCGGTCGCCGCGCCGCCGGCTCCCGAGGAGGTACGCGCACCGTCGCCGTCGGCGGGGGCCACCGGACCGGGTGCCGGGGTGGCGGAACCGGGGTGCTGCCGACCGGTTCCGGCGGAGGTCCTGCGGCGCGCGGCGGGCGGCCCGCCCGCCCGGGGTTCATCCGACACGGTCGACCGTCCCTTCGCCGACGCTGTACCGGGCGCCGCGCAGTCGCGCGGGCACGTCGTCGTCCACCGCACAGGTCACCAGCAGTTGGCTCGCGCCGCCGACCAGGTCGGCGAGGCGTTCCCGCCGGCCCGTGTCGAGTTCGGCGAAGACGTCGTCGAGCACCAGCACCGGCTCGATGCCGTCGGCGCGCAGCAGGTCGTACCCGGCCAGCCGCAGCGCCAGGGCGTACGACCAGGACTCGCCGTGGCTGGCGTACCCCTTGGCGGGCAGCGGGCCGAGGGTCAGCGTGAGGTCGTCGCGGTGCGGGCCGACAAGCGTGGTGCCGCGTTCGATCTCGGCGGTCCGGGCCTCGGCGAGCGCGCTGCCCAGCGCCGCGGCGAGGGCGGCCCGGTCGGTGGTCGGCTCGGCCAGTTCGACCGACGGCCGGTACGCGATGCCCGCAGCGCCCTTGCCGGCGGCCACCGCGTCGTAGGCCTTGGTGACGTGCGGGGCGAGCGCGGCGACCAGTTCCAGGCGGCCGGCGAGCAGGTCCGCGCCGTGCTGCGCGAGATGGGTGTCCCAGACGGCGAGCGTGGACAGGTCGCCGCCGCGGGTTCCCCCGGTCTTGCGGGCCAGGTACGCGGTGCGCAGCAGGGCGTTGCGCTGCTTGACCACCCGGTCGTAGTCGACGCGCACCCCGGCGTACCGGGGCTGGCGCAGGACCAGCAGGTCGTCGAGGTAACGGCGGCGCTCGGCGGGGTCGCCACGGACGAGTTCCAGGTCCTCCGGGGCGAAGAGCACGAGCCGCAGGGCGCCGAGGACGTCCCGGGCGCGCCGGGCCGGGGAGCGGCCGAGCCGCGCCCGGTTCGCCCTGCCGGGGACGATCTCCAGCTCGACCAGCAGCTCGCGGCCCTCGTGCACGACGGCGCAGCGGATGATCGCGGCGGTGGCGCCCATCCGGACGAGGGGGGCGTCCGTGGCGACCCGGTGGGACTCCAGGGTCGCCACGTAGCCGAGCGCCTCGACCAGGTTGGTCTTGCCGACGCCGTTGGGACCGACGAGGACGTTCGCCCCCGGTTCGAGGTCGACGCCGACCCGCTCGTACGAGCGGAAGTCGACCAGTTCGAGCCGGCGGACGTACACAGGCTGTGGACGGGCGTCAGCGCTTGCGGACGGCGTGCCCACCGAACTGCTGGCGCAGCGCGGCGACGGCCTTCATGGCGGGCGAGTCGTCCTGGCGGGACGCGAACCGGGCGAACAGCGAGGCGGCGATGACATTCATCGGAACGGCGAGCCGGACCGCCTCGTCGACGGTCCACCGCCCCTCGCCGGTGTCCTCGGTGTAGCCGCTGAGCTCGGCCAGCTCCGGGTCCTCGTCAAGGGCCAGGTCGAGCAGGTCCAGCAGCCAGGACCGGACGACGGTGCCCTCCCGCCACGACTTGAAGACACCCGGGACGTTGGTGACCAACTCGGACTTGGCAAGCAGCTCGTAGCCCTCGGCGTAAGCGTGCATGAGGCCGTACTCGATGCCGTTGTGCACCATCTTGGCGTAGTGCCCGGCACCCACCGGTCCGGCGTGCACGAAGCCGAACTCGCCGGCCGGCTTGAGCGACTCGAAGATCGGCATGAGCCGGTCGACGTGTTCCTGGGCGCCGCCGACCATCAGGGCGTACCCGTTCTGCCGGCCCCAGACTCCCCCGGAGACCCCGACGTCGACGTACCCGATGCCGCGCTCGTTGAGGCGCTCGGCGCGGGGGGCGTCGTCGCTGAACCGCGAGTTGCCGCCGTCGATGATGATGTCGCCGGCCTCGAGAACGTCGGCCAGCTCGTCGATGGTGGCGTCGGTGACACCGGCGGGGACCATCACCCACACGGCCCGGGGCGCCGCCAGCTTCTCCGCCAGGGCCGCGAGGCTCGTGACGTCGCTCAGCTCCGGGTGGTGGTCGAAGCCGACCACCTCGTGCCCGGCGGCGCGCAGCCGCTCGCGCATGTTGCCGCCCATCCGGCCGAGCCCTACCAGCCCGAGCTGCATGTGTCCGTACCTCCGTGCGTCGTGGATCTTCTCGGGGTGCGATCAGCGGGAGACGCGGATCGGCATGATGAGGTACCGGTACCCGGGAAGAACCTCGCCATCCTCGCCGGCGGGGGAAATCACCGCCGGCTTGAAGGCGTCGACGAACGCGAGCACGGCGAACTGGGCCCCCAGGTTCGTGAGGCCGTCGATCAGGTACTGCGGGTTGAAGCCGATGGTGAGCGGGTCGCCGGTGAAGGTGGCCTCCATCGCCTCGCTGGCGCGGGCCTCCTCGGTGCCGCCGGCCTCGACCACCAGCCCGTCGGCGCTGAAGCTCAGCAGCACCGGCGTGGTGCGCTCGGCGACCAGCGCCACCCGCTTGACCACCTCGATGAGCGTGCTGACCGGCACCTGTGCCTGGGCGTTGTGGGTGGCCGGGAAGAGCGAGCGCACCGGGGGGTAGTTGGCGCCGTCGAGCAGGCGGCTGGTGGTTCGGCGGGTGCCGCCGGCGAAACCGATCATGCCCTCACCGGCCGCGCCCTGGGAGAGCGCCATGGTGACCTGCCCGCCGAGCGGGCCGAGCGCCTTGGCGGTGTCGTGCAGGGTACGGGCGGGCACGAGCGCGTTGAGGCTGATCTCCGGGTCGTCCGGGTTCCACTCCATCTCGCGGAGGGCGAGCCGGTAGCGGTCGGTGGCGAGCATCGCCAGGGTGCGGCCGGACAGCTCGATGCGGACGCCGGTCATCATCGGCAGCGTCTCGTCGCGGCCGGCGGCCACGGCCACCTGGGCGACGGCGGCGGCGAACGCGGCGGCGTCGACGGTGCCGGCGCTCTCCGGCATCTCCGGCAGGGTCGGGTAGTCCTCCACCGGCATCGTGGGCAGGGTGAACCGGGCGCTGCCGCAGACCAGTTCCAGGTGCGCACCGACGGCGGCGATGTCGACCGGCTTGGCCGGCAGCGCCTTGGTGATCTCGGCGAGGAGGCGGCCGGAGACCAAGGCGGCGCCGTCGGCGTCCCCCTGCACCTCGACGGTCACCTGGCTGGAGACCTCGTAGTCGAACCCGGAGACCTGCAGGTTGCCGTCCGTGACGCGCAGCAGCACGCCGGCGAGCACCGGTACGGACGGCCGGTTGGGCAGGCTCTTCGCGGTCCAGGCCACGGCCTCGGCGAGCGCGTCGCGCTCTACTCGGAACTTCATCAATGCCTCCGCGTCGACGTCAGCGACAACTCTCTCATGCCGACCGCTGCCTACCGCCCGCCTGAGCGTGCGGGTTCACATCGCACCTTAGGGCGCGCGGGCATCGGCTGTGCGCCCGACCCCGTGTCGTCCCGGTGCCGATGGACCGGCCACGGCGGTCTGCGGCCCGATCCACAGAAAGTCCAACGGTGATGATTGGTTTTTGTTGTCTTAGAAGATCTAACTCATCGTCTTCATCGCACCTGTGCAAACTGTGGAGAACCGCCGTCCGCGCAGGTCAGACAGGTTATCCACCGGTGGTTTCGCTGTGGAGAACCAGGGGTACAACTGGCGTCGCGATCCACAGGCGCGCTCCGCCCCCAGGTTGTCCACCGGTTATCCACCGGTTATCCACCGGTAATCCACCGACTTTCTCCCCAGGCCTGTGGATCACCGGACGGGCCCGGATCCACGTTTTCCCCAGAACCTTCAACAGGCCGCCCACAGGCGGACCGTCTCCTGGGGACAACCACGTGGTTGTCCCCAGGCGTCCACAGCGTCGTCCCCAGGGTTTCTCCACAACCTGTGGGTAACGGCGGCATCGGCGGATCGTAGTTGTCCACCGTCGGTGGACAACGAGCTGTGGACAACGAGTCGGGCGGTGGACGGTCCCGGCCTCGATGCTGTGGTGTCGACCATGTCGAGGGTCAACCCCGGCCGGTGCGGACGCGAACGCCCGGCCGGTAATACGGCCGGGCGTTCGGGGCGGAACACGTTCAGGTGGTCTGCTTGATCCGGTTCGTCAGCTCGGCGATCTGGTTGTAGAGCGAGCGCCGCTCGGCCATCTGCTGGCGGATCTTGCGGTCGGCGTGCATGACGGTGGTGTGGTCGCGGCCGCCGAACGCCTGCCCGATCCGCGGCAGCGACAGGTCGGTCAGCTCCCGGCACAGGTACATGGCGACCTGGCGCGCGTTGACCAGGACCCGCGAGCGGGAGTGACCGCGCAGGTCCTCCAGGCTCACCCCGAAGTAGTCGGCGGTGGAGACCATGATCTGGTCGGCGGTGATCTCCGGGCCGGCACCGTCGGGGATGAAGTCCCGCAGCACCTCCTCGGCCAGCGACAGTTCCACCGACGAGCGGGTGAGGCTGGCGAACGCGGTCACCCGGATCAGCGCGCCCTCCAGCTCCCGGATCGAGTTCGACACCCGCGAGGCGATGAACTCCAGCACGTCCGGCGGGGCGAACAGCCGCTCCTGGGCCGCCTTCTTCTGCAGGATCGCGATCCGGGTCTCCAGGTCCGGCGGCTGGATGTCGGCGAGCAGGCCCCACTCGAACCGGGTCCGCAGCCGGTCCTCCAGGGTCGCCAGCTGCTTCGGCGACCGGTCGGAGGTGATCACGATCTGCTTGTTGGCGTTGTGCAGCGTGTTGAAGGTGTGGAAGAACTCCTCCTGCGTCCGCTCCCGGTTCTCCAGGAACTGGATGTCGTCGATCAGGAGGATGTCGACGTCCCGGTAGCGGCGCTGGAACGCGCTCGTCTTGTCGTCGCGCAGGGAGTTGATGAAGTCGTTCGTGAACTCCTCGGTCGAGACGTACCGGACCGAGCGGGCGTTGCCGAGCGTCGTGGCGTAGTGGCCGATGGCGTGCAGCAGGTGCGTCTTGCCGAGCCCCGAGCTGCCGTAGATGAACAGCGGGTTGTACGCCTTGGCCGGCGACTCGGCCACCGCTACCGCCGCCGCGTGCGCGAACCGGTTCGACGAGCCGATGACGAACGTCTCGAACATGTACTTCGGGTTCAGCCGGTTGCCGCCGCTGTCCGCGGGCGCCGGCAGCCGCCGCTCCTCCCGGCCACCGGACCGGTGATCCACCCGCCCCGGCCCGCTGTCGGTGCCCAGGTCCCGCGGCAGGGGCCGGATCACGTGCTGGTCGCGCGGCGACGCGCCGTCCTCCCGGTAGCGGGCGTCGAAGGCGCGGCCGTCCACCGTCGGATCCAGCCGGGCCGCCTGCTCGTCGTAGCCGCGCCGCTCGGGACGGCGGGCCGGGCGGTCGGGGCGAGGCGGCTCGGCGAAGGCGGTGCTGAACAGCGGCTCCTGCGCGTCCCGGGCGACCGGGACCGTCCGGTCGGCGACGGGGGGCGGCCCGGCCGGCGTCTCGGCCCGGCCGCCGGGCTGGGCCTGCTCGGGAATGAGCGGCAGCTGCCGGTCCGCGTCGTCCTCCGACCCGTTCCCCGACGAACGGTCGTGACCGTCAAAGGCGTCGCCGTACGGCTCGCCCTGCTCCGGGTCCGGGGTGCTGCGGTAGACGGTGCCCGCCGGGCGGCCCGAGCCGTCCTCCGGCACCCGCACGGTGACCGCCACCTGGATGGGCCGGCCCAGCCGGCGGGTCAGCGCCTCGGTGATCGCCGGTCGTAGCCGGGACTCGATCACGTCCCGGGTGAACGCGTCCGGGACGGAGAGCAGGGCGGTGTCCTCGACGATCGCCCGCAACCGGGTGAGCCGGAGGTACGCCCGCTGTTGCGCGGAGATGATCTCGTCGGCGAGTTCGTCGGTCGTCGCCGTCCACACCGCGGCAAGGTCGGTCGTACCGGCCACCGTCGTGCCACCCCCTCGCCTCTGCTCCCGGACGCCGCCGTTCTCCCCGTCGGCCGTCCCGGGCCCGCCGCGTTCGAGCGGGTGGTTCACCCCACCCGGACGGCCGACCGGTCCTCGTCCACAAGTTATCCACAGCCTGTGTACGTACCGATTGTGGCCGCCCGCCGGATGCGGGTCGGACCTGCCCCCTGTCGGAACGGGCGTTGAAGCGGGTTCACCGTGCCGAACGATTCACCGCCCTGTCCGGTCTTGCCTGCCGGCGGCGACCCCACCCGTCGACGCTGACCGCAATCGGGCACGGTAACAGCGATGTCCCGGAGCCATCAACCGCCGACGCGCGGCGCCCGTTGGCGGCATCAGCGAAAAGCACCGCTTCGGTCGCCGGCCACGACCCGCGTCGCTCCTGGTGGGGAGGTTTGACGGTCGTTGCGCCCCTGCGTAGGCTGGAACGGCTGCTCTCTCGCCCTCTGCTAGGGTGATGGGTGCTTGCTGCCCGCGGTCGCCGCCCCGCACCGTCGAGGTCCCGCGCCGCCGGGCAGCGCCGATCGGAGGTCACCGCCAGGTGACCCGGACCATGGACACGACCCCGGCGATCCCGTCGCCCGGGCGTACGACAACGGAGAGCCTGACGTGAGCAAGCGCACCTACCAGCCGAACAACCGCCGGCGCGCGAAGACCCACGGCTTCCGGCTGCGCATGCGCACCCGTGCCGGCCGCGCCATCCTCTCGACCCGTCGCGCCAAGGGGCGCGCCCGCCTGGCGGCCTGACGCCGGCCGGGCCCGATCCGCGGAACGTGGGCAGTCGTGCTGGCCGCCGCACAACGACTGCGGCGCAGCACTGACTTCGCCGCAGCGGTCCGCGGTGGCCGGCGGGCCGGGCGTGGCGCCGTCGTTGTCCACCTGAGCCTGCAAGCGACCCCGAGCAAGACAACCTCGCCGGAGCCGGCGCGGAGTGCCGGTGCGGAGGAGACTCCCGCACCCGCCCGCGCCGGCTTCGTCGTGTCCAAGGCCGTCGGCAACGCCGTCGTCCGCAACCGCGTTCGCCGCCGGCTGCGGCACCTGGTCCGCGAACGCCTTGCCGGGCTGCCGGCCGGGAGCACCCTGGTGGTCCGGGCCCTGCCCGCGGCGGCCGACGCGTCGTACCAGCGGCTCGGCGTCGACCTCGACGCCGCCGTCGCGGCCGCCCGGGCGCCCCGGGGGCGGCGGTCCCGGTGAGTCAGGGCCACGAGGTGCCACGGCCGACCACACCAGGTGGCCGGATGCTGGCCGGGCCAATCATCGCGTACCGTCGGTGGATAAGTCCGGCACTGCCGGCCCGCTGTCGGTTCTACCCGTCGTGCAGCGCGTACGCCCTGGAAGCGGTGGCCCGCCACGGCGCGTTGCGGGGAGCCGGCCTGACGGTCCGGCGGTTGTTGCGCTGCCACCCATTCCACCCTGGTGGATTCGACCCGGTGCCGGAGCCGGGCGGTCGCCGCCGTGCCGATGTGACTGGAGCCTGAGAATTGAGTCTCGACTGGATCTACTACGCGATCTCGTGGATCCTGCTGATCTGGCACCGGGCCTGGGAAGCCATCGGGGTGTCGGACGGCGCGGTGCTCGGCACCAACTGGGCCTGGATCCTAGCGATCATCTTCCTGGTGGTCACCGTCCGGGTGATCCTCTTCCCGGTCTTCGTCAAGCAGATCAAGTCGCAGCGTGCCATGCAGGCGTTGCAGCCCCAGGTGAAGGCCCTGCAGGAGAAGCACAAGGGTGACCGGGAGACGCTCCAGAAGGAAATGATGGAGCTCTACCGGAAGGAAAAGGCCAACCCGCTCATGGGCTGCCTTCCGATGTTCCTTCAGATCCCGGTCTTCCTCGGGCTCTTCCACGTGCTGCGCCGGCTCAGCCCGTCCAACGAGCAGAAGACCCTCTACGGCTGGTCCGTCGACCAGTTCGAGAGCGCCTCCGTCGCGAAGTTGTTCACCGCACCGATCGCCGGCAAGTTCGGCTCCACCGCCGAGGAGCTGGCCGCGCTGGGCGCCGCCAACAGCACGACGGTGAAGATCATGGCCGGTGTCCTGGTCCTGATCATGATGGGCACCACCTACCTGACCAGCCGCCAGATGATCCTCAAGACCGGCTGGGCCGAGGACCCGCAGCAGCGGATGATCCAGAAGCTGATGCTCTACGGCATCCCGCTGTCGCTGCTCATCTCCGGTGCGATCTTCCCGATCGGTGTGATCATCTACTGGGTCACCAACAACCTGTTCACGCTGGCCCAGCAGCAGTGGGTGCTGCGCAAGTTCCCGCCGCCGCCCAGCATGACCGCGAAGTCGGGCACGTCCGGCGCCCGCAACCCGGTGCAGCCGGCGAAGACCGGTGGACTGTTCGGCCGCAAGGCCGCCCCGCCGGCGGCGCCCGCCAAGCCGGCGGCACCGAAGGTCGCCGGCCCGAAGCCGGGCGCCAAGCCGGTCAACCCGAAGAAGAGCAAGCCCGCCAAGCGGCGCTGAAACCGTCCGGGCCGCCGTCGTACTCCGGCGGCGGCCCGTCCCGCACCGCGCAGCCGCCGTACGGCCGGCGCCGGAGCGCAAAGCGCCGCGCGCGCCGCGGCCCGGGGGTGACACTGCCCCTACAGACGTGCCCGTGGGCACCGGCGACCTCCCGCCGGCCCCCCGGGAGACCAGCGGACCCGACGGTCCGGCCGAGCGAGTACGGAGATGAGACCGTGACCGACACCAGCATCCCCCACGCCGACGAGTCCCTGGACGACGAGGGGACCGAGCCGACCGCGACGCACGGCAGCGACGAGGCCGAGGAGACCGGCACGGAGAAGAAGGCCGCCGCCGAGAGCGACCTGTTCCGCCAGAGCGAGATCGCCGCGGACTACGTGGAGGGCCTGCTCGACATCCTCGACTACGACGGGGACATCGACGAGCTGGTCTCCGGCGGGCGCCCGGTGGTGGAGGTCGTCGGTGGCCGGCTGCAGAACCTGGTCGGCCAGCGGGGCGCCACCCTGGAGGCGCTGCAGGAGCTGACCCGGCTTGCCGTCTTCCGCCAGACCGGCACGCCGAGCCGGCTTCTGCTCGACGTCGGTGGCTACCGGGCCAACCGACGCAAGGAGCTCGCGGCGGTGGCGAAGAACGCCGTCGAAAAGGTCAAGGAGTACGGCGAGCCGGTGCGCCTGGAGCCGATGTCCGCGTTCGAACGCAAGTGCGTCCACGACGTGGTCAACGCCATCAGCGGTGTGGAGAGCGAGTCCGAGGGCGTCGAGCCGAACCGGCGCATCATCGTCCGGCCGGCGGACTGAGCCGGGTGACCCACGACGACACCGCGGCGACGGCCGCGTCCGGCCCGGGTGGCACGCCACCCGGGCCGTCGCCTGTCGACCGGCGTGCGGCACCCGACCCGGCCGACGCGACGTTGCCGGCGGACCTGGCCGGCGCGGCGCGCACGCTCTTCGGTGACCGGCTCGACCTGGCCGCCGCGTACGCCGAACTACTGGTGACCGACGGGGTGGTGCGCGGTCTCATCGGGCCGCGGGAGGCGCCCCGGATCTGGGACCGGCACCTGCTCAACTGCGCGGCGGTGGCGGAGCGGATCCCGCCCGGCGCGGCGGTCCTCGACGTCGGCTCCGGCGCCGGGCTGCCCGGCCTCGTTCTCGCCATCGCGCGGCCGGACCTGGCCGTGACCCTTGTCGAACCGCTCGCCCGCCGCACCGCGTTCCTCGTCGAGGCGGTGGAGAAGCTCGGGCTGGTTCCGTCGGTCCGGGTCGTCCGGGGACGGGCGGAGGAGGCGGTGTCCGGCGCCTCCGGAGGCGAGCCACTCGCCGGCGACATCGTGACCGCCCGGGCCGTCGCTCCGCTCGACCGCCTCACCGCGTGGTGTCTGCCGCTGGCCGTGCCCGGTGGACGGCTGGTCGCGCTCAAGGGCGCCTCCGCCGACGAGGAGATCGCGCAGCACGCGGTGACCGTGAGCCGGCTCGGCGGCGGCACGCCCGAGGTCCACCGCTGCGGTGAGGGCGTGATCGAGCCGCCCACGACCGTGGTCGAGGTGGTCCGCGAACGCGTGGTGGGGCCGCCGCGGTCGAAGTCCACGAAGCGCTCGCGTGGCGGCCGTCGGCGCTGACCCGCCGACCTCGACGGCCACCCCGCCGCTCGACTGCATGCGGCCGCCGCTTCCGATCCTCGGTCGGGCCGGGCGTGGCCCCGTCGCTTGATCGGCGCCGGTGACGCCCGCGCCGGGCACCGTGCGCGGTGCCGCGCCCGCGGTGCCGCTTTCCTCCGGGCTTCCCGCCTCGTTGGACCGGTACGGGCGGGTGGATGAGAACCCGACGTGGACCGGCTGCGCCCGATCCCCGTAGGCTGGCCGCGCGTCGATAATGTGGAGCGGGCGGCGACGGGCGCACACCAGAGTCCCGATCGCTCCCGCCGGCCGCACGCCCCGAGCGCGAGCGCACGTGCGGCCCGTTGACGGGATGCGGACCGACCATCCGAAGCGGGCAGGGATGACAGGTGCATGACGACGGCAGGTACGACGATCCACGCGTGACCGGGTCAGCGGGCGACTCCGTTTCACGTGAAACCGACTACCCCGGTTGGGCGGCGCGCGGCCCGTCCATGACTCCGTCGCCCCCGGACTGTGATCCGGTCGTCCGGCGCGAGCCTCCGGCGACCGGCGCGGCACGTCCGGTGCCACCCGAGACGGCGGCGCCGCGGAGCGCCGCGGACGGCCCACGGGTCGGCAATCCGTCCGCGGCGGAACGGGTCGCTCCGGCGCGGGGAAACGCCGCCGCGCCGACCCGCTTCGAGGTGGCCGTGCCGCAGCAGGCGGGTCCAACGGAGGAGTCGGGTCGGGTGACCGACACGACGGCGATTCCGGACGTGCCCTACGGGCGTGGCGAGGCCGACGACACGTACGTTTCACGTGAAACCCCGACACGCGAAGAGGATGACCCACCGTTGGCGATGGAAGCGATGCGTGCCGTGCAGATCCTGAATCCGAGTGGTGAGGTCACAATGCCTCGTCCGGAGCGGACGCGGGTCATGTGCGTCGCGAACCAGAAGGGCGGCGTGGGCAAGACCACCACGACGGTGAACCTCGCGGTGGCACTCGCCCTGCACGGCAACCGGGTGCTGGTGGTCGACCTCGACCCGCAGGGCAACGCCTCGACGGGGCTCAACGTTCCCCACCACACCGGGATTCCGGACGTGTACGACTGCCTCATCAACGGCGTGCCGCTTGAGGACGTCGCCCAGGCCGTCGAGGGCATCCCCAACCTGTGGTGCGTGCCGGCCACGATCGACCTGGCCGGCGCCGAGATCGAACTCGTCTCCGTGGTCGCCCGGGAGTCCCGGCTGTCGCGCGCGATCACCGGGTACCCCGGTCACTTCGACTACATCTTCGTCGACTGCCCGCCGTCGCTCGGTCTGCTCACGGTCAACGCGTTGGTGGCCGCGCAGGAGGTGCTCATCCCGATTCAGTGCGAGTACTACGCGCTGGAGGGGTTGAACCAGCTCATCAACAACATCAACCTGGTTCGCCAGCACCTCAACCCTCGCCTCGAGGTCTCCACCATCCTGCTCACGATGTACGACCGGCGTACCCGGCTGGCCGACGCCGTGGAGCAGGACGTCCGCAACCACTTCGGCGACAAGGTCCTCCAGGCGGTCATCCCCCGCAACGTCCGGGTCTCCGAGGCGCCCAGCTACGGTCAGTCGGTGATGACCTACGATCCCGGATCGCGGGGGGCGACGAGCTACTTCGAGGCCGCCCAGGAGATCGCGGAGCGGGGCGCCAAGGCGCCGGTGCGCAATGCGTAGTGCCGACGAGTCGCGGGGAGGCGTGGCATGAAGAACCGTCCGAAGGGCGGTCTGGGTCGAGGGCTGGGTGCCCTCATTCCCACCGGACCGGCGGCGACCGGCGCGCTCGACCCGGCCGCCGGCGCTGCGGCAGCCGTGCCGGCCAATCTGCCGCAGTCTTCCGTGGCGGTTCCCCAGGAAGCCGAGCAACTCAGCCCGGTGCCCGGGGCGCGCTTCGCCGAGATCCCGGTCGACGCGATCGTGCCGAACCCGAAGCAGCCTCGGCAGGTCTTCGACGAGGACGCGCTGGAGGAGTTGAAGGTCTCGATCCAGGAGGTCGGTTTCCTCCAGCCGATCGTCGTCCGTCAGCTCGACGGTGAGAAGTTCGAACTCGTCATGGGTGAGCGGCGCTGGCGCGCCGCCCAGGCGGTCGGCCGGGACAGCATTCCGGCGATCGTGCGGGACACCCGCGACGATGCCATGCTGCGGGACGCCCTGCTGGAGAACATCCATCGGGCCAACCTGAACCCGCTGGAAGAGGCCGCCGCGTACCAGCAGCTGCTCGACGAGTTCGGCGCCACCCACGAGGAGTTGGCCCGACGGATCGGCCGCAGCCGTCCGCAGATCTCGAACACCATCCGGCTGCTGAACCTGCCGGCGCAGGTGCAGCGGCGGGTCGCCGCCGGGGTGCTCTCGGCGGGTCACGCCCGGGCGCTGTTGAGCCTCGACGACGCGGAGGCCCAGGAACAGCTCGCGCTCCGGATCGTCGCCGAAGGTCTGTCCGTCCGTGCCACGGAGGAGATCGTCGCGCTGTCGCTCAGCGAGGGCACCGGCCGGAAGGAGTCGCCAAAGCGCCGCCCGAAGCCGCACGCTCCGGCCCTGTCGGACCTCGCCGACCGGCTCTCCGACCGGTTCGACACCCGGGTGAAGGTGGACATCGGCCGGAGCAAGGGCAAGATCACAATTGAATTCGCCACGGTCGACGACCTCGAACGGATCGTCGGCATCATCGGCGTCGACCGGGACGAGCCCACGTCCTGATCCCCCGGGCTACTCGGCCGCGTGTGTCCAGCTGGACCGCGCGGCCGCGTCGTTCTCTGGCAGAAATGCCGGGGGTGGAACACCGACACGGACGCGAAGCGGATCGCGGCGCCGCGCGCGGGTCACCGGCGCATCGGTGCCGCCCGCCTGACCGGTCGCCCTCGTGGAACGCTGATGCCGGGGGTGCGCGGTTTCACGTGAAACGGCGGGCGGGCTGTTCCACGTGAAACGGTGGCACGGTGGCACGGCGGCCGAGCCCCGACTCCGACCGGCGCGTGCGGAGACCGGCGAGCCCATCCGTGGTCCGTTGCGGATGCGGGGCCACGTCGCTCCTCAACCAGTTGCCGATCGAGGTCGCATGGCACCGTCACCGCCGCGCTGACGACTCACCGACGCCGGCCACCGCCCCGACGGCTCACCGATGTCGGCCACCACCCGCCGGACGGCTCCCCGACACCGGGCTACGTGAGGCACCGGACCGGGAGCGCGCCCTCCTGGCGGACTCATCAGTCCGGGCGCGGCCGGGTAGCCCTGGTGATCGGTTCGCCGGACGCTCGTCCGGGGGCCGCCCGTCGCAACCCGCGGTCCGCTTGGGAACACAGAACCGGCGAGGTGCCGCCCGCGGCAGCGATCCTTCGCGTGAGCCCGGTTCATCGGTCCGAGGTGGGAGCGGCTAACTGTCGTAGGGCCCAGCGTTATCCACAGACGTTGTCCACAGGGCGTCGTCGTTTCACGTGAAACACCGCCCCGAATCCCTTGCTGAGCTGTGGATGACGGCGTGTGGTCGGCACCTGAGCGGCCTGTGGATATCTCTGGGGAAACCAGGGGCGGCGGCCGAATTCCGTCCCGTGATCGGCGACGAGAGGGGTAGGGACAGCGGTGCCGGAAACGGCTAGGGTCAGCCTCGTGCAAGACACCCCTCCCTCACCTCCGGACTTCACCCAGTGGCCGTCCTTTCCCTTCGAGGGCGAGATCCGCGTCAAGCAGCTCGACGATCCCGTCCCGGTCGAGCCGCCCCGCAGGGGCGAAGGGCACCGGGAGTGCACCGCCTGCGGCGCCCCGGACGAGGCGTACATCTGGGTGGGCGAGCGCTGGCGGGTCCGCACCATGGACCGGCCCACCGGTCTGCCGATGGTGCTGATCCTCGAATCGCGTTCACATCTGGATCTCGGTGACCTACCGAACCTGCTCGCGGCCGAGCTGGGGGTGATGACGGTCCGGCTCGAGCGCGCCATCCGCTCCCTCGACGGGGTGGCCCGGGTGCATGTCAACCGCTGGGGTGACGGTTCCGCTCACCTCCACCTGTGGTTCCTCGCCCGGCCGCTTGGCCAGCTCCAGCTCCGGGGGACGTTCCTTCCGTTGTGGGACTCGATCCTGCCCCCGATCCCCGAGTCGACGTGGCGCGAGAACCTCGCACTGGTCGCAGCGTGGCTCGCGGAGTTCGGCGGGCGTCCGCTCGCCGAACCGCCGCGGATCCAGTGGCAGGCCCGGGCGAGCTTCAGCGAGCCGGTGCCGGTGGCGGCGGAGGAGGAGGACGGCACCTCCGTGATCGAATCTGCCGAGGAGAACCCGGCGCACGACGAGGAGCCCGCGCCCGGCGGCACCGCCAGCGGCCGCGCGCCGTCGGACGGCACGGTGCCGTCAGACGACGCGGAGACAACGGGCGACGCGGAGACAACGGGCGACGCGGAGACAACGGGCGACGCGGAGACGACGGGCGACGTCCCGGCGGGCGGGAACGCCGGCGGCGCCACCGAGGCGGACGGCCCGGGGCCGACGAGCGCCCCGGCTGCCGCGAAGAGGGCACCGGCGATCGGAGCCGCGGCGTCCGGTGGGCACACGTCGACGGCAACCGCGACACCCCGGACCAACGCGTCCGCGGCAGCCGGCGGGACCGTCGGGAACGCGCCGGCGGCCGAGAGTCCGGAGTCGGCGGCCGCGGTGTCCCAGAGCCCCGGGGCCAGGTCGACCGGCGGTCCGGTAACCGGGGGCGGCATTGAAGGGGCCAGCGGGCCCGGTGACGGCCCTACGGGCGTTGTCGCCCCCCGGAGCCCGGCCGGCGACGTCCGGGCCGTCAGCGGGCCGGAGGAGGCCCCCGACGCGGCGACCGGGCCGGCCTCCTAGGTCGGCCGCGCCGGCCGGGACCGGCCCGCACCTCGGGCACCCGCCCGAGGCGTGGGCCGGGACCGGATCAGTTGCCCCGAGCGGCGGCGCGGGCGACCAGGGTGCCGAGCACCCGACCGAAGTCGAGACCGGCGGCCTGGACGGCGAGTGGCAGCAGCGAGGTCTCGGTCATGCCGGGCGCGACGTTCACCTCGAGGACGTGCGGCCGGCCGTCCCCGTCGACGATCAGGTCCACCCGGCTGAGGTCCCGCAGCCCCAGGGCGCGGTGGGCGGCGAGGGCGACCTCGGCGACCGCCTCCGCCACGTCAGGGGACAGCCGGGCCGGCGTGTGCCAGGTGGTGCGGCCTGCGGTGTACCGGGCCGCGTAGTCGTACACGCCGTTGCGCGGCACGATCTCCACCGCCGGCAGCGCCTGCGGGCCCTCGCCCAGGTCGACCACGGACACCGCCACGTCCATCCCCGGGACGTAGCGCTCGACGAGCGCCGTCGAGTCGTACGCGAAACAACCCACCATCGCCGCCGGCAGCGCCGCGTCGTCCCGGACCACGGCGGCGCCGAGGCCCGAACCGCCCTGCGCGGGCTTCACCATGAGCGGCAGGCCCAGCCGGTCCACGATCCGGTCCAGTACCGCCACCGCGCCGAGTTCGGAGAACCGGTCGTGGGGCAGCGCCACCCAGTCCGGCGTGGGGATGCCGGCCTCCCGCAGCACCGCCTTGGCGGACGGCTTGTCCCAGGCGAGACGGGACGCGCGGGCGTCGCAACCGACGTACGGGATGTCGCACAGGTCGAGCACGCCCCGCAGCGAGCCGTCCTCACCCGTGGCCCCGTGCAGCGCGATGACGACCGCGTCCGGCGGATCGGCGGTGAGCGACGGCAGCAGGGCGACGTCGGCGTCGCGCTGCTCCGCGTCCACGCCGACCGCGCGCAGCGCGTCCAGCACCCGCCGGCCGGACCGTAGCGAGACGTCCCGCTCGTAGGAGAGACCGCCGGCGAGCACCAGCACCCGCAGGTCGGTCAGGACGGAAGGTTCGGCAGCGGTCGTACGCATGCCGGAATCATGCCAAGTCGGGTCCCGGCGCGTCCGAGCCGGCCTGCCCCCGCCGGGACCCTGGCCGGCCCACGGTGCCGAACACCCGGCGCATGGCGATGTCCTGCTCCATGACGCCGGCCAGCCGCCGGACGCCCTCCCGGATCCGCTCCGGGGAGGGGAAGGAGAAGTTGAGCCGCATGTTGCCGGTGCCGGTGCCGTCGGCGTAGAAGCCGGTGCCGGGCACGTAAGCCACCCGGGCGGCGATGGCGCGCGGCATCATCGCCTTCGAGTCCAACCCGTCGGGCAGGGTCGCCCAGACGAAGAGGCCGCCGTCCGGCCGCGTCCACGTGGTGCCATCCGGCATCAGGTCCGCCAGGGCGTCGAGCATCGCGTCCCGCCGCTCGCGGTAGACCTCCCGGTAGACCTTCAGCTGCTGCCGCCAGGGCATGGTGCCCAGGTAGGTGGACACGGCCGCCTGCGCGTAGCCACTGGGGCAGAGGATCTGCGCCTCGCTGGCGATCACCAGCTTGTCCCGCACGGCGTGGGGCGCGAGGATCCAGCCCACCCGGAGCCCGGGGGCGAAGGTCTTCGAGAACGTGCTGAGGTAGAAGACCCCGTCGCGGCGCCGGGCGCGCAGCGGCGCCGGCGCGTCGCCGGCGAAGCCGAGCTGACCGTACGGGTCGTCCTCCACCACGAGCAGGCCGGCGCGCTCGCAGATGTCGAGCACCCGCTCCCGGCGCTCCTCGGTCAGCGTCACGCCGGTCGGGTTCTGGTAGGTGGGGATGGTGTAGAGGAACTTCACCCTGCGCCCGGCGCGCGCCTGCTCGGCGATGGCCGTCTCCAGCGCCTCGGGGATCAGCCCGTCGTCGTCCATCGGCACGTGCACGACCTGTGCCTGGGCGGCCTGGAACACGCCGAGCGCCCCGACGTACGTCGGACCCTCGGCGAGCACCACGTCGCCCGGATCGAGGAAGAGCCGCGCGACCAGGTCCAGCGCCTGCTGGCCGCCGACGGTGACCACGACGTCGTCCGGGGAGGCCCCGCAGGCGGCGTCGATGCCGGAGAGCGACATCACCTCGCAGATGCGTTCACGCAGCTCCAGGGTGCCCTGGCCGATGCCGTACTGGAGAGTGGTGACGCCGTGGTCGGCGCCGAGCCGGCCGAGCATGTCGCCGACCGCGTCGAGGGGGAGCGCGGCGATGTACGGGGCGCCGCCGGCGAGCGAGACCACCTCCGGGCGGCTGGCCACCGCGAACAGCGCCCGGATCTCCGAGGCGGTCATGCCCCGGACCCGACGGGCGTACCGGTCGGTGTAGTCGTCGAGCGTCGTGCCGGTCATGACATCACCTCGATGCGTGCTCGGGTGCCTCCCCCGCCCCGGGCGTACCCGGGACACCGGCGACCATGGCGGCTCGGGGCGCCGGATGCCGATCCTAGTCGGCTTCCACCAGGAACGTCGCCGGCCGGACGGCCAGGTCCACATCCCGGACGGTCCGGTCACCCACACGGTGCCCGTTCGGGCGTCCCCTCCCGCGGCGTCCGTGCGCGGCGTACGATCGCTCGTCGGGGGCAGGGATGGCGGCGGGGCCGCTCCGTGCCGGTCTCACCTCCGAGCCTAATGTGGGGATGCGCCAATGTCGCGACGTCTGGTCAGCTTGACCCTGGACACCCTGGAGGACCTGCCCCGTTCCTGCCGGCAGTGCGTCTACTGGGAGCTCGACCCGGTCTCGGCCGACCGGGCGTGCGCCGCCGGTGACCCCGGGCTGGAGAAGGAGGCGTGGGTCTCGCAGACCCTGCTGGAGTGGGGGTCCTGCGGCAAGCTGGTGTACGTCGACGGCATGCCGGCCGGCTTCGTGATGTACGCCCCACCGGCGTACGTGCCCCGCTCGATGGCCTTCCCCACCTCTCCGGTCTCGCCCGACGCGGCGCTGCTGATGACGGCGAAGGTGGTGCCCGCGTTCGCCGGGGGCGGCCTCGGCCGGATGCTCGTGCAGGGCGTCGCCCGGGACCTCACCAAGCGCGGGATCAAGGCGATCGAGGCGTTCGGTGACGCGAAGTTCGGCGACGGCGACGACCCGACCCGGGCCTGCGTGGCACCGGCCGACTTCTTCCTCTCGGTGGGCTTCAAGACGGTCCGCCCGCATCCGCGCTTCCCGCGTCTGCGACTGGAACTGCGCACGGCGCTGAGCTGGAAGTCCGACGTCGAGTACGCGCTGGAGAAGCTGCTCGGCTCGATGAGCCCGGAGACGCTCCTCCGGCCGGTCCGCCCAGCCCCGGCCACCCGCTCGACCAGCGGCTGACCGGGGCCGCTCAGTCGACCACCGTGCCGGCGGCCACCACCGCCCGCAGCTCGCTCACGTCGATCGACCCGGTCGGGACGTCCCGCTCGACCGGGTAGTACATCCGCTGGACCGCCGCGACGATCGCCTCCACCACCCGATCCCGGAAGCGCGGGTCCACCAGCCGGGCGCGGTCCCCCGGCGAGGTCAGGTAGCCCACCTCGACGCGGACGGCCGGCATCCGGGTGAGCCGCAGGAGATCCCACGCCTTCGCGTGGGTACGGCAGTCCCGCAGCCCGGTACGCGCCACGATCTCCCGCTGCACGAGGCCGGCCAGGCGCTCCCCGGTGGCGGAGGTGACGCCGTTGTCGGTGCCGTAGTGGTACGTCGCCACACCTTCGGCCGCCGGATTGGCGTGACCGTCGAGGTGCAGGGAGATGAACACGTCGGCGCCGAGCGAGTTGGCCAGGCCCGCGCGGTCGACGTCGGGCAGGCACTCCCGCTGCGCCGGCCCACGGCTGAGGTGGACGCGCACCCCGACCGCCGCGAGTCGTCCCTCGAGGCGGCTGGCGAGGTCGTGGACGAGGTCGGACTCCGTCCAGCGCAACGCGCCGTCGGGCACGACGACGCCGGGGTCGGTGCCGCCGTGGCCCGGGTCGACGACCACGGTCCGCCCGACCAGGGTGGGCCCGGACTGCCGGATGGCGTCGGACTCGCGCAGCCACTGCGGGCGTCCTCCGACGACCTTGCGGCCCAGCCGCCGCAGGGCGTTCATGGTGTGCGGGCCGCAGGTGCCGTCCGGGGTAAGGCCCACCTCCCGTTGGAACTGGGCGACCGCCCGGGACGTCCGTACCCCGTAGATGGCGTCCGCGCGACCGGCGTCGTAGCCCATCTCCAGCAGCCGTTCCTGGAGTGACCGGACGTCCTCGCCGGTGAGCGGCTCGGGCACGGCGTGGTAGAGGGTACGGGCGCCGAGCCGCCAGCGCGCCGCGTCGAGCGCCCGCCAAGTCTCCGCGCCCACCCGGCCGTCGACGCTCAGCCCTCGGGACTGCTGGAACGCCCGTACGGCCCGTTCGGTGTGTGCGTCGAACTCGTCGGCGTCCGGTGCCGACGGGGCGAGCAGGTCGAGGCCGGCCAGCACCGTACGGATCTCGTTGACCGCCGGGCCGCGATCACCAGGTCGGATCGGACGCACGCTCGACCCCCTCTGCACGGACGCTGGCTGGCCGGGCGGCCCGGAGAGGCTGTCGGGTGTCCCACGTCGGGCCCCGCCTCGGGTTCTCCGGACAGCCTCTGAGGTTGAGGTTATGCGCTGGCCGGGCCTCAGGTGCGGCGCGCCGGGAAAAAGACGCGACCCCGCATCCGGTGCCGCCGGGTGCGGGGTCGGATCGTGTCGGCCCTGGTCAGAGCGCTGACTGGATGAGCTTGACCAGCTCGCCCTTGGGCTTGGCGCCGGCGATCGACTGCACCGGCTCGCCGTTGACGAACACCGTGAGGGTCGGCACCGACATGACCCGGTAGGTGCGGGCGGTCTCCGGGTTCTCGTCGATGTTGAGCTTGACGATGGTGACCTGGTCACCCATCTCGCCGGCGATCTCCTCGAGCAGCGGCGACACCTTCCGGCACGGTCCGCACCACTCGGCCCAGAAGTCCACCAGAACCGGCTTGTCGGACTTGAGCACGTCGGTGGCGAAGCTGGCGTCGGTGACCGACTTGGTTGCTCCCACTACGACCCTCCTCGGGGATGTGTTTCGGTTGTTCAGCCCTGGATGGTGGCGATGAAGCGCTCGGCGTCCAAGGCGGCGGCGCAGCCCGTGCCGGCGGCGGTGATCGCCTGCCGGTAGGTGTGGTCGACCAGGTCACCGGCGGCGAACACACCCGGGATGCTGGTCCGGGTGCTGGGGACCTCGACCTTCACGTACCCCTCGTCGTCGAGCTCCACCTGGCCGCGGAAGAGCTCGCTGCGGGGGTCGTGGCCGATCGCGACGAACACGCCGGTCACGTCGAGCACCTTGGCCTCGCCGGTGTGCACGTTGCGGACGCGGGCGCCGGAGACCTTGCCGTCGGTGCCGAGGATCTCCTCGACCACCGTGTTCCACTCGACCTTGATCTTGTCGTTGCCCAGCGCCCGCGCGGCCATGATCTTGCTGGCGCGGAACTCGTCCCGGCGGTGGATGATCGTGACCGACTCGGCGAACCGGGTCAGGAAGCTGGCCTCCTCCATCGCCGAGTCACCGCCGCCGACGACCACGATGTGCTGGTTGCGGAAGAAGAAGCCGTCGCAGGTGGCGCAGGAGGAGACGCCGTGGCCGAGGTACTCCTGCTCGCCGGGCACGCCCAGCGGGCGCCACGCGGAGCCGGTGGCGAGGATGACGGCCTTGGCCCGGTAGGCGGTCCCGCCCACCCACACGGTGCTCACCGTGTCCGACCCGATCTCGCCGGTGTCCTTCAGCTCGACCCGGGTGACGTCGTCGGTCAGGAACTCCGCACCGAACCGCTCGGCCTGTTTGCGCATGTTGTCCATCAGCTCGGGGCCGAGGATGCCGTCGGCGAAACCCGGGAAGTTCTCCACCTCGGTGGTGGTCATCAGTGCACCGCCGGACTGCACGCCCTCGATGACCAGCGGGTTGAGGTTGGCGCGCGCGGCGTAGACCGCCGCCGTGTACCCGGCTGGCCCGGAGCCGATGATGATCAGGTTGCGGACCTCGTCCACTGCCGTCTCCCGATTGTGTGTGTTCGCCATCGGCGCGCGCACCGATGCCGATCCCGTGCCGACGCCTCAGCCAGTGCCGGCAACTGATGTGCAGAACGTCATCGTACGAACCGGGGATTCCCGAGCCGGTCATCCGGTGGGTCACGTCACGTCGCGGGACACAGCCCCTACGACCGTGGTCTCACCCTACCCGGGTCCGGTACCGGCTGTCCGAGCCGGACCCGGGCACCCCGCACTCGGGACCGCTCACCCAGGCCCAGCGGGCCCCGGTGGCGTCGGTGAACCGGACCACAAGCGCCGGCACGCCCTGGAACCGGGCGTAGTCGACCAGGTCGACGGTCATCGGAGCGTGGCCGTGCTCGGCGCCGATCGTGGCGAGGCAGGCCGTGAGGGCGCCGGGATCCTCAAGCCGGTCGAGCCCGATCGGCCCGGCCACCCGGCCGCCCTGCTGGGCGTCGCCCGACCGGATCGATGGCCCGTCGCTCGCGAAGGTCCGTGCGGGTGGGGCCGCCAGCGCCTCCGGCGTGTAGTTCAGGCCGGTACGCAGCGGCGGTGCGGCGGTGCGCACCGGCTGGCCGACGGCCGGAGCGGCTGCTTCCGAGCCGGCTCCGGTGACCGCGCTGTCGCCGCCCCGCCGGCCGCCGAGCTGGTCCACGCCGAGGAGTCCGACGGCGGTCACCGCCGCCGCGGCGAGCGCGACGGGAGCGCCGATCCGCGTCCAGCGCCGGCGCCGCCGGCCGGCGGCCGCGGAACCGCCCGGTCGGGACGCACCGCCGGGACGTCGCGGCCCGCCGTGCGGCTGCACCGGGACGACATGACCGGCCGGGGCCCGTGCCGGGCCGGTCGGGTCGGCTGTGGCCAACGCCGCGGCGATCCGATCGGTGACGTCGGCGGGCATCTCCTCCGCCCGGGTGCCCCAGGCGAGCAGGTCGGCACGCACGTCCGCGACCGCCGGAGCGAGCCGGGCGTACGCCTCGGCCCAGGCCGCGTCCTCCTCGACCAGGCGGGCGACGTTCACCTCGTCCGGGGTGCCGTCCAGCGCCCCGCCGACGTAGTCGGCGAGCAGGTCGTGGTCGACCTCCCGGAAACCCCCGGTCGTCACGAGTCCTCCTGGTGGGTGTCGCGCCGGGAACGCCCCGACACCGATCCGACGCCCCCGGCGGGCTCCGGGTTCCCGCGCGTGACGGTCGGCACGTTCCCGCCCGGCCGCGCGGGCCCGGCCGCGGGTTTCGGTCGGAGGTGCCCGAGCACCGCCGCCAGTCGGGCCCGGCCGCGGGCGCACCGGCTCTTCACCGTCCCCTCGGCGACGCCCAGGATGCGGGCCACCTCGGCGACCGGGTAGCCCTGCACGTCCACCAGGATCAGCGCGGCGCGCTGCTCGACCGGCAATCCGGCCAGCGCCTCCCGCACCACGAGTGCGGTGTCGTGGTCGGCCGCCGGGGCGGCGGGCTCCACGCCGCCGGTCGCGCCCTCGGCGTCGCGGACACCGTCGGGCAGCGGCACGGTCGGGTGCGCCTGCCGGCGCCGTACGCGGTCCAGGCAGGCGTTGACCACGATCCGGTGCAGCCAGGTGGTCACCGCCGCGTCGCCCCGGAACCGCCCGGCCGCGCGGTGGGCGGACAGCAGCGCGTCCTGCAGCGCGTCGGCCGCCTCCTCCCGGTCGCCGAGTGTGCGGATTGCGACCGCCCACAGCCGGTCCCGGTGCCGGCGGAACAGCTCCGCGAAGGCGTCCCGGTCACCCGCCACGTGGGCGTGCAGCAGTTCCAGGTCGGACGCCGCCACCGGCGGGACGTCGTCGCCCGCGGGTCGCCCGGTGGTCCCGTTCGTCGCCATCACCACGTCCGGCGGAGGCGGTGCCCGGAGCGTGGCCCGCGGATCACGATCCCTTGACCTCGATCTCCTGGACGCCGACCTTGAAGCCACCGTCGCTCGGCGGCAGTTCCGTGAGCCAGAACAGCAGGTAGCGGTACTGCTTGTCGGGGTCGAAGGCGATGAAGGTCATGGTGGTGTCGGCGTCCTCGAAGGGCTCGCCGATGGGGTTCTTCGAGTACTCCTTGTAGAGGGCGTCGTCGCCCGTCTTGGAGGAGGGATGGTCGTTGGTGCCGGCGAACAGCTGGGCCGACGCCCCGCGGGCGGAGAGCTTGACCTGCAGCGACTTGACGGTGTGCGGCTCGCCGAGGTCGATCCAGACGCCCATGCCCTTCTTGAAGTTGCCGAAATTGGTCCGGTTGTAGGTCTGGGTCTCCCAGGCGTTGTCCTCGTCGCCGTCGAAGACCTTCTCGGCGTCGCGAACCTCTTCGCGGTCTCCGCGGGGGTCGTCGATGATCCTGGCGGCACTGATCTTCAGCGGGCCGACCGCGGCGGCGGCCGGGGTGGCGTCCCCGCCGGGGCTGGGAGTCGCGACGGCGGCGGAGTTCGGGCGCCGGTCGGAGTCGTCACCGTTTGCGAGCGCGCTGATGCCGACCAGCAGGCCGACCAGCGCGACGGCGAGCATGCCGGCGACGCCGATGGCGACCTTGCGCCCGCCAGCGGCGGCCAGCGGGGAGGGCTCCTCCTCGGTTTCGGCGGCGAAGCGCAGGGGACCGGTGTTGTCCAGGAAGTGCTCGTCCGCCGGGACGTCCAGCCGGGCCAGTTCCGCCGCGAGGACGTCCGACGGCGGTGGCGCGATCTCGGCGTCCAGCAGGTCCATGGTGAGGTCGTCCAGGTACGCGGGAATCCCGGCGCGGACCTGGCGCGGCGCGGCGAGCACCCCTTCGGCGTCCCGGACGGCGTCGGGGATGGCCGCGCGGCCGTGGCCGGCGGTCGCGCCGCGCAGCGGAACCTCGGTGTGCGGCCAGTGGCCGGTCAGGGCGAAGTACAGCACGCCGCCGACGGCCCGGACGTCGCTCTCCTGGCTGTCGTCCCCGTCGGTGCGCGCGTCCGCCAGCACGACCCGGCCGTCATCGCTGATCATGACGGTGCCGGGGTGGACGTTGCCGTGCACCATCCCGGTGGCGTGCACCGCGGCCAGCGCGCTGGCGACCGCGTTGCCGACGGCGGTGGCGCGGGCGGGGTCGAGCGGCTCCTCGGTCACGTGCTCCCGGAGCGACTGCCCGTCCACCCACTCGCGGACCACGTACGCCCGCTCGCCCTCGTCGATCGCGTCGTAGACCCCGACCAGGTTGGGGTGGATGACCCGGCTGGCCGCGACGGCGGCCTGAAGCATCTCGGTGGCGGAGTCGCCACCCGGATAGCGCAGCACCACCGCGACGGGACGGCGCAGCACGACGTCGACCCCGCGCCAGACCAGTCGGCCTGCGCTGTCGTTGTTGATGTGCTCGACGAGTTCGTACCGCTCGGCGAGGACCTCACCGGCCGTCGGAGCACCGAAGGTCATGACCGACGGAGCGTTCTCGTCCGCCTCCTGACCCTCGCCGACCTGGGTCACCCGTCCTCCCTCGGTGATCGTGTCGATCGATGGACCCGTGCTGCTGGGCATTGTGGCTTCCGCTCTGCTTTCCAGGAACCGGCCGGCCGGTGTCGACGCGCGGGCGCCGTCGCCTGCCGTACCCGTCGAGAGCGACCTTACCCGGGTTGGCCGGCTCCTCGACATGTCATCTTCCCGCCGCACCGGGAGAGGCTGCCGGCGGTCGGGGAACTTGTCCGATTACGACCGTTGTCAGCCGCGTTGCTGGCACATGTACTAGCCAATCTAGAGGTTGACCGCAAGTAGTCGCCGGTGGGGCTGGACCGGATGCGCCGGCCACGCCGACGCGACCGGTAGTTCCCGCACCACGGTCGGCCATGCTCAGCCGTCCGGTTGGTTATCCACAGGCCGATCCGGTCAGTGAGCGGTGGATCGCGGAGTTATCCACAGCCGCATCCCCAGGCTGGTGATCCTCGTTCACTCAGCGTGCAGTCCATTCCGGCGGCAGTTCGAAGGGCCGCCGACCGGACGCTCAGCGACCGAGCCGCCGACGCACCATCCCGACCACCTCGGTGATCTCCCCGATCCGCAGCAGCACCGCGAGCCCGAGATAGGTGCCGCCGATCACCGTCCCGCCGATCACCAGTTGGACGACGGCCTGGAGCCGGGTCGGCGTGTCGTCGCCCGGCAGCAGGGCGACCACGAGCAGGCCGACCAGCGCCGCACCGGTGGCGGCCACCGACACCCGACCCAGCGTCCGCAGGATGGCGCCGAGCCCGATCCGGCCGACCCGGGGGCGCAGCAGCCAGGCCGAGGCGACGGCGGCGGCCAGGTACGAGACCGCGTTGCCGATCATCATCCCGGAGGCTGCGAAGCTGGCCGAGAACGCCGCGAAGAGACCGATCTGGACGAGCGCGCGGAGCACGACGACCGGGATGTTGACCAGGGCCGGGGTACGCGTGTCGGGCAGGGCGTAGAACGCGAAGGTGAACAGCTGGCTGATCGCGAACGGAACCAGGGCGACGGCGGCGAAGACGAGGACCGGGGCGGTGGCCCGGGCGTTCTCGGCCTCGAACGCGCCGTAGCGGAACAGGGTGAACGAGATCGGGGTGGCCAGCACCGCGTAGCAGACCGCGATCGGGGCGAGCACCGCCGAGACGGTCCGGGTGCCGCGGGACAGGTCGGCGGCCAGGTCCCCGTACCGGGCGTCGGCGGCGGCGGCACTCATCCGGGGCATCAGCGCGGTGATGATCGAGACGGCGATGATGCCGTGGGCCATCATCAGCAGGAGGAAGACGTTGTTGTAGATCAGCGGGCCGGCCGCCGTGCCACTGGTGCGGCTGAGCAGGTTGAACACCACGATCAGCCCGATCTGGCTGACCCCGACGTAACAGAACATCCACGCGCCGAGCCGGGCCAGCTCGCCCAGGCCGAGCGAGCGGAAGTCGAAGCGGAACCGCCACCGGAAGCCCACCTTCCGCAGGGCGGGGAGCAGTCCCGCGGCCTGTACCGCCACGCCGAGCAGGGTGCCGCCGCCGATCAGCAGGATGCGGCCGGGGGTCATCTCGGCGGGAGCCAGGCGGTCGGTGGTGAAGATCGCGATGTAGAGACCCGCGGTCGCGATCACCACGATGTTGTTGAGGATGGGCGCCCACATCGGGGCGGCGAAGTGGCCGCGGGTGTTGAGCACGGCGCTGATCAGCGCGCTGAGGCCGGTGAAGAAGATCATCGGCAGCATCAGGCGGGCCCAGGCGGTGACCAGATCCTGGTAGTCCGGACTCGACTGGTCACTCGCATAGAGCCAGGTCAGGACCGGCGCGAGGAGGACCGCCAGCACGGCCGCGGCGCCGAGGGCCAGCACCGCCAGGGTCAGCAGCCGCTGGGTGTACGCCTGGCCGCCGTCCGCGTCCACCTTGCGCCGACGGACCAGCACCGGGATCAGGACGCTTGTGAGGATGCCGCCGAGCAGGAACTCGTAGACCATCCCGGGCAGGATCTGCGCGGTGGTGTAGGCGTCACCCACGGCCGAGCCGAGCGCCGCCGTGAGCGCCAGGGTCCGCAGGAAGCCGGTGCCCCGGCTGACCAGGCTGCCGACGGCCATCACCGCGCTGTTCGCGGCGGCGCTGCCCTCGGCCACCACCTCCTGGGGCGGTGCGGTGGCCTCGGCGGCCGGCTGGTTCAGCGGCTCGGCGGCGATGAAGGCGCCGTCATCGCCACCCTGCGCGTTCGCGCTGCGGTAGACCCGGCCGCTCATCCTTGTCGCCTCCAGGGGTGCGTCGGAGCCCGCCACAGAGTCCGAGCCCGCCAACAGACCTTAGTCAACGGCCCGTCGTTACCCGCGCCCGCCGGACAGGATGCCCGCACCGACCGATAGGCTGACGATCCGATGTCCGACGCCGCCTCCGCACCGTACGCCGCCGACCGCCGCGATCTCACCGCCGCGCAGCGCACCGCCGTCGCCGAACTGCTCCGGGTCTCTCCGGTCGCCGACGAGCTGGGCCGCCGGTTCGCGAAGGCGGGGCACGAGCTGCACCTGGTCGGCGGTTCCGTCCGGGACGCCCTGCTCGGCCGGCTCGGCGAGGACCTGGACTTCTGCACCGACGCGCACCCCGACCAGACGCTACGGATCGTCCGGGGTTGGGCGGAGTCGATCTGGGAGACCGGCCGCGAGTTCGGCACCATCGGCGTGCAGCGCGACGGCCTGCGCCTGGAGATCACGACGTTCCGGGCCGAGTCGTACGACCAGGTCAGCCGCAACCCGCTTGTCGAGTACGGCACGGACCTGACCGAGGATCTGCGCCGCCGCGACTTCACCATCAACGCGATGGCGGTGAGCCTGCCCGACCACCGGTTCACGGACCCGCACGGCGGCCTCGCCGACCTCGCCGCCCGGATCATCCGTACCCCGGGCGCACCCCACGAGTCGTTCGGCGACGACCCGCTACGGATGCTGCGGGCGGCCCGATTCGCCGCGCAGCTACGGTTCGCGGTCCACCCCGACGTGCGGACGGCCATGACCCGGATGGCCGCCGACCTGGAGCGGATCACCGCGGAGCGGATCCGTGACGAGTTCACCAAGCTGCTCTGCGGCGCCGACCCGGTGACCGGGCTGCGGCTGCTTGTCGACACCGGCCTGGCCGAGCGTTTCCTGCCCGAGCTGACCGGGTTGAAGCTGGAGATCGACGAGCACGCCCAGCACAAGGATGTCTACGAGCACACGCTGACCGTGGTCGGCAACGCGGTCTCATACGAGGACGAGGGCTGCGACTTCATCCTCCGGATGGCGGCGCTCATGCACGACGTGGGCAAGCCGGCCACAAAGGCGGTGGGAACGGACGGCCGGGTCAGCTTCCACCACCACGAGGTGGTCGGTGCCCGGCTCACCAAGGCCCGGATGAAGGCGCTGCGTTACCCGAAGGACGTGATCGCCAAGGTCACCGCGCTTGTCGCCCTGCATCTGCGCTTCTACGGGTACGGGCGCGGCGAGTGGACCGACTCGGCGGTCCGGAGGTACGTGGCCGACGCGGGTGACCTGCTGCCGCGCCTGCACAAGCTGACCCGCTCCGACTGCACCACCCGCAACCGGCGCAAGGCCGCTCAGCTCGCCGCGGACTACGACGCGCTGGAGGAGCGGATCGCCCGGATCGCGGCGGAGGAGGACCTGGCCCGGGTCCGCCCCGACCTGGACGGCAACGCGATCATGGAGCTGCTCGGCGTACCGCCGGGGCCGGTCGTCGGGCGTGCGTGGAAGCACCTGAAGGAGCTGCGGCTGGAGCGCGGCCCGCTGGACCGGGACGAGGCCGAGGCGGAGCTGCTGCGCTGGGCCCGGGAGCAGGGCGTCATCGCGTAGCCCGGGGCGGCACCGCGCGGCGCCGCCCCGGGGTCACGGTCAGCGGGTCTCGGCGCTCTCGACCGCCGGCTTGCCGTTGCCCACCGAGTCCGTCGAGGACGCCAGGCGGGCGAGCAGCCCCGCCAGGTCGATGCCGGTGAGGTCGCTGCCGAGCTGAAGACCCTGGGCGACGTTGCCGGCGACCGACTTCGTCAGCGAGGACGCACCGTCGGTGGAGATCACCGTCATCTTGTCGATCGCGCCGATCGGCGCGCTGGCCGCCTCGACGACCTGCGGGAGCACCTTGACCAGCAGGTCCAGGACGGCCGCCTCCCCGTACGCGGCGAACGCGTCGGCCTTGCGCGCCATCGCCTCCGCCTCGGCCTGTCCCCGGGCGAGGGTGGCGGCCGCCTCGGCCTGTCCCTCGCGCTCGACCGCCTCGGCGATCGCGGAGCGGCGGCGCTGCTCGGCCTCGCCCTCCTTGGCACCCTCGATGGCGTTCGCCTCGGCGAGCGCGGCACGCCGGGCCCGCTCACCCTCACCGGTGAGCCGTGCCTGCTCGGCCGCGGCCTGGGCGGCGGCGATGACCGACTGACGCTGGGCGTCGGCGTGGAGCACGGCGGCGTTGCGGGCGGCCTCGGCCTCCTGCTCGACCTTGTAGCGGGCCGCGTCGGCCGGCTTGCGTACCTCGGTGTCGAGCTGGCGCTGCTTGAGCTCGGCGTTGCGCTCGGCCACCTTCTGCTGCTCGGAGAGGATCGCCTGGTCCCGCTCCGCCTGGGCGAGCGGGCCGGCGGCCGCCGACTTCGCCTTCGCGGCGTCGATCTCGGCCTGGATCGCGGCCTGCTTGAGCGCGAGGTTCCGGTTGGCCTCGGCGATCGCCTCCTCGGCCAGCAGCCGCTCCTGCTCGGCGGCCTGGCGGGCGCGCGCCTCGGCGATCGCCGCGTCCTTGAGCACCCGCGCGGCCTCGGGCCGGCCGAGGTCGGCCAGGTACGAACCCTCCGCCAGGATGTCCTGGAGCTGGAACGTGTCCAGCACCAGGCCCTGGTTGGTCATCGAATGCTCGGCCTCCTCGGCCACCGCGCTGGCGAAGGCGGCCCGGTCGCGGATGACCTCCTCGATGGTGAGCCGGCCGACGATCGAGCGCAGCGCGCCGGCGAGCACCTCGCGGGTGAAGTTGTCGATCTCGTCCTGCTGGTGCAGGAAGCGCTGAGCGGCGGCCCGGATCGAGTCCTCGGTGCCGCCGACCTTGACGATCGCCACGCCGTGCAGGTCGGCGCGGATGCCCTGCTTGCTGACCGCGCCCCGGATGCCGACGTCGATGCGGCGGCTGGACAGGTCGAGCGACTGGAGTTTCTGGACGACCGGCAGCACGAAGACCGAGGCGCCGAGCACGACCTTCTGCCCGGACATGTCGGTGGACCGGCTGCCGTCGGCCGTCTGGGTCGTGCGCCCCTTGCGGCCGGTGACGATGAACGCCTCGTTGGGTCCGGCGACCTTGATCCGGGAGAGCACGAAGAGGATGAGGACGACGAAGAGGAGCGCGGCTCCGGCTATGGCGATGACGAGGGGCATGAGAACCGCCTTTCTGGCGTGGGTGGATCCCGACACGTCCGGGACGTGTCGGTCGGGAGGTTCGGCGGATCAGTAGGTCTCGACGTGCACGCTTGTGTCGCTGAGCGCCTCGACCACGAAGATCTGGGAACCGGCGGGGATGGGTCGGTCGGCGCGGGCGTTGAACTTGACCGGCGTGCCGGCGACGCGGACCCGGACCTCGCCGTAACCGTCGGCGGGAACGGGGGTGACGACCAGGCCGAGTGCGCCGACCACGTCGGCGCGGGTGGGCGTCGGATCGGTGGGCATGTCGCGGGCCGCCCGGCCGAGGCGGGACGCGGCCCAGGCGGTGGGCACGGCGGCGACGACGCCTCCGGCGACGGCCAGTGCCAGCATTCCCGGGGTACGCCCGCCGAGCAGCTCGTTGACGACGGCGCCGCCGAACCCGAACGCACCGGCGAAACCGGCGACCGCCTCGGTCGTGACCGGGCCGTCGATGTCCGGTTGACCGAAGTGGAGCAGCTCGCCGCCGAGCAGTGCGAGCACCAGCACCGCGACGCCGACCGCGCCGACGATGAGGAAGATCAGAGTCCCCGTTGCCACGCCCGGCACGGTACCGGCCTTGCGCAACCCGCAATCTAGCTGTTGACAAGATTCGCCTCGCTTGGCATCTTTACAGTGACTAGATGGAGGTGCCACGTGTCCTCGGCGACGCTGACCACCGCCGGCATCCTGATGATCACGGTCGTGACCATCGCGTACGGCGGGCTGACCCTGCTCACCCACCTGGCCCGGCGCAAAGCCGGCTACCTGGACAACCCGGTTCGGCGCGGGCTCTGGACCGCCGGGCACGCCCACGCCGGCGTGCTGGTCCTCTTCGCCCTGGTCGCCCTCCCCTACATCGACGCGGCCGACGTGTCGGAGGGCACCCGGACGCTGATCCGGACCCTGTTCGTCGCCGCGCCGATCCTGATGCCGCTCGGCTTCTTCCTGTCGGTGGTCCGCCCGACCGACACGAAGCCGAACAAGCTGATCTGGCTGACCGTCGCCGGCGGCGCGAGCCTGGCCGCGGGAACGCTGCTGCTCGGTGTGAACCTGCTCTGAGAACGGTGTCGTACCGGCGGGGACAATGGGTTTATGCGCTGGACCGTGCTCGACACCCCGATCGGCGAGTTCTCCGTGGCCACCGACGGGTCCGCCGTGTGCGGGGCGCACTTCGGGCGGGTCGCCACCGTCGACGACGAACCGCCCGGCGACGCGGCGGCGCGCGCCGTCGCGGAGTTGCGGGCCTACTTCGCCGGTGACCTGACCGCGTTCACGGTTCCGGTGCGGATCCCGCGCGGCTCGGAGTTCGAGCGGGCGGTCTGGCGCGAGATGACCACGATCCCGTACGGGGAGACGCTCACCTACGGCGAGGTGGCGCGCCGCCTCGGCGACGCGTCCGCCGCGCGGGCGGTCGGCGTCGCCTGCAACCGCAATCCGATCCCGGTGATCGTGCCGTGCCACCGGATCGTCGGCGCCGGCGGGAAGCTGGTCGGCTTCGGCGGCGGGCTCGACCGCAAGGTGACGCTCCTCGAGTTGGAGGCGGGAGTGGCCCTCCGGCACGCCTGGTCGTGAGCAGACGGGAAGGGCCGGGTCCGCACGGACCCGGCCCTTCCCGTCGCTGTTCGCTCGGCGCGTCAGCGCTCGATTTCGCCCGCGATGAACTCCTCCACGGCGGCGTGCGCGTCGTGGTCGGCGTACTGGACCGGCGGGGACTTCATGAAGTACGACGACGCCGACAGGATCGGGCCACCGATCTTCCGGTCCAGGGCGATCTTCGCGGCGCGGACCGCGTCGATGATGACACCGGCCGAGTTCGGCGAGTCCCACACCTCGAGCTTCAGCTCGGCGTTGAGCGGAGCGTCACCGAAGGAGCGGCCCTCCAGGCGGATGTACGCCCACTTGCGGTCGTCCAGCCACGGCACGTGGTCCGACGGGCCGATGTGCACGTCGCTCTTGGCCATCTCGTGCGGCACCTGGGAGGTCACCGACTGGGTCTTCGAGATCTTCTTCGAGACCAGGCGGTTGCGCTCCAGCATGTTCATGAAGTCCATGTTGCCGCCGAAGTTGAGCTGGTACGTGCGCAGCAGCTCGACACCACGGTCCTCGAACAGCTTCGCCAGGGCGCGGTGCACGATGGTGGCGCCGACCTGGCTCTTGATGTCGTCACCGACGATCGGCAGGCCCGCGTCCTCGAACTTCTTCGCCCACACCGGGTCGGAGGCGATGAAGACGGGCAGCGCGTTGACGAACGCGCAGCCGGCGTCGATCGCGGCCTGGGCGTAGAACTTGTCGGCCTGCTCCGAGCCCACCGGCAGGTAGGACACGACCACGTCGACCTCGGCGTCGCGCAGCGCCTGGGCCACGTCGACCGGCTCGACGTCCGACTCCTCGATGATCTCGCGGTAGTACTGGCCGAGACCGTCGAAGGTCGGGCCGCGCTGCACGGTCACGCCGGTCGGCGGCACGTCGCACAGCTTGATGGTGTTGTTCTCGCTGGCGACGATCGCCTCGGCGAGGTCCATGCCCACCTTCTTGGCGTCCACGTCGAACGCCGCGACGAACTTCACGTCCGAGACGTGGTAGTCGCCGAAGGTGACGTGCATGAGACCCGGGACGCGGTCGTTCGGGTCGGCGTTGCGGTAGTACTCCACGCCCTGTACGAGGGACGAGGCGCAGTTCCCCACACCGACGATGGCGACGCGGACGGAGCCCATAGCGTCTGCCTCCTTCTTCTTCATCACGGCCGCTCTTTCCTGGACTCTCCAGGCGGAGGCGGGCTGTTGTCTTCTCGTCGGCCGCCGGCCGTCCCGGTGCCCGGGACCGTCGGGGCACGGCCGGAGCGCTCGTTGGCGATGAGCTCCTCCAGCCAGCGGACCTCGCGCTCACAGGCCTCCAGGCCGTGGCGCTGCAGCTCCAGCGTGTACGCGTCGAGGCGCTCGGCGGCGCGGCCGAGCACGTCGCGGAGCCCTTCGCGACGTTCCTCGATCTTTCGGCGACGACCCTCCAGGATGCGCAGTCGGGTCGCCTGGTCGGTCCGGGCGAAGAACGCGAAGTGCACCCCGAAGCCCGTGTCGTCGTACGTCTCGGGCCCGGCCTGTGCGATGAGCTGGGCGAAGCGTTCCTTGCCCTCCGCGGTGATTTTGTAGACCACCCGACCTCGTCGGCTGGTCAGCGCGGGAACCTCCTCGGCGGTTGCGGGTGTCTCAGCGGCCTCGGTGATCCACCCCGCCGCCTGCAGGCGGCGCAGGGTCGGGTAGAGCGAGCCGTAGCTGATCGCGGCCCGGATGGCGCCGAGCTTGGCGGTCAACTCCTTGCGCAGCTCGTAGCCGTGCATCGGGGCCTCCTGAAGGAGGCCGAGGATGGCGAGTTCGAGCATCGGCCACCCTCCCTTTACCCTGCGCACCGGGCCCTATTCGCTGCGATGTATCGGACCGATACATCGCACGCTAGCGGATCGTCGGGGGCAGGGCAAACCCCCGTTCCGGGGTCCCGCAATCACGCTCAGTCACCCTTGTCGCCGGGCCGGGCGAGACCGCGTACCCTCTTGCGCATGCGTACGCAGCGCCAGGTCGTCGACTACTCGCTCCAGAAGCGAGCGGTGCTGCGTGATCTCCTCGCCGGGCGGGTCGGCACGTACGACGTGTGCGACGCATCGCCGTACCTGAAGAACGCGGCTCGCTTCCACGGTGAGCCGACCGACGAGCGGTGCCCGATCTGCCGGAGCGAGAACCTGACGCACGTGCACTACATTTACGGGGACGAACTCAAGCAGTCCGCCGGCCAGGCCCGGACACTGGCCGAGTTGCCCGTGCTGGCGATGACGCTCCGTGAGTTCCAGGTCTTCGTAGTGGAGGTGTGCCTCGGCTGTGACTGGAACCATCTCGTCGAGCAGTACCTGCTCGGGCGGGACGGGCTGGCCGAGGAGGGGCCGGAGCAGGGCGCGGTGGGTGGCGTGGCCGCCGCCGGCGCTCGGACCGGGCGACGGAGGCGAGAGGCGCAACGGTGACTTCAGCTCGATCGGCTGACCCCGGCCTGCGCGTGCACGCCCGGAGCGACCGACGGCTCGTTGGTCTGATTGGCCCGAAAGATTCGCAAGTGACACCGGCCGTCCGGCGCGACCGTGCGGCGGCGGGTGTCCCAACTCACGGCAACCCGGTGGTGGCGCAGCCGCGCCCCACCGCGACCGGCAGGGTGTGAGGAATGAACTCGTACGGCGATCCCAGTTCCCCGCACGGGCGGGCCCGGATTCCGGGCCAGCACGGCGACCCCGGGCCGGCCGACGACACGTACCGCGCCAGGGGCGGTGAGGCGGGTGGCTGGTCGGCCGCATCGGAGGGTACGGCATCGGCGGGCCGCGCCTCGGTGTCCCCCCGCGGCGGCGCCTCCGGCGGCCGGGCCTCCGTCGGCGGCTCGGCGTCCGTCCCCGCACGGGGAGCAGCCGGCTCGGCCCCGGTCGGCCGCCCGGGTCGGGCGTCGGTGCCGGTGTCCCCGGCACCCGGTCGTGCCTCGGTCCCGGTGTCCCCGGCCCCGGGCGGCTCGGCCGGACGCGCGACCGTCGGAGTCGGTGCGGCCGCCGTCGGCGCCGCGTCGGCGGGCCGCGCGCGGGTCGGTTCGGCCGCGGTGGGTGGCCGCGCCTCGGTGGCGCGCGCCAGCGTCTCGCCGGTCTCCGGCGGTCCGGGGGGCCCGGGTGGTCCCGGCGGGCCGGGCGGTCCGGGCGGGCCCGGCGGGTTCGCGCGCCCCGGACGCGATCCGGACGCCATCGCCCGGGCGAAGAAGCGCAAACGGGCCAACATGCTGATCGCCGCGTTCGCGGTCTTCATCATGCTCGCCGGTCTCGGCGTGGTCGGCTTCACCTACTACTCGACGAACGTGGTCCTTCCCGAGGACACGACCCCGCCGCAGGCCACCACGTTGTACGCGTACGACAACAAGACGCTCATCGCCAAGCTCGGCACCCAGGACCGCACCCTGGTCACCATCGATCAGATCCCGCAGCACGTGCAGGACGCGGTCGCCGCCGCCGAGGACCGGAACTTCTACAAGCACTCCGGCGTCGACTACAAGGGCATCGCCCGGGCCGCGTGGAACAACTTCACCGGCGGCGACAAGCAGGGCGCCTCGACGATCACCCAGCAGTACGCCCGCAACGCCTACGACAACCTGAAGGACGACACGTACGCCCGGAAGGTGAAGGAGGCGATCCTCGCCTCCAAGCTCAACGACAAGTACGACAAGCCCACGATCATGCAGCACTACCTGAACGTGATCTACTTCGGGCGGGGCGCGTACGGGATCGAGGCGGCGGCGCAGACGTACTTCGGCAAGTCGGCAAGCAAGCTCACCGTGGCCGAGGGCGCGGTGCTCGCGGCTCTCATCAAGCAACCGGTGCCGAGCCCGACCCACAAGGGGTACGACCCGGCGGTCAACCCGGAGGAGGCGAAGGTCCGCTGGAACTACGTCATCCAGGGGATGATCCAGGAGGGCTGGCTCAACGCTCCCGGCCGGGAGGCGGCGCCGACCGAGTACCCCAAGAACATCAAGGACCCGAAGAAGGCCGGTGCCGGGCTCGACTACGGCATCAACACCCCGTACGGCAACGTGATCAACTACGTCAAGGCGGAGATGCGGGAGAAGGGCGTCTGCGTCTCCAGCGAGGAGGAGGTCACGCCCGACAAGCCGACCTGTTCGGACGCCCTGATGTCCGGCGGGTACCGGATCCGCACGACGATCGACACCAAGATCCAGGCGGCGGCGGTGCAGACCGCGCAGCGCAAGAGCAAGGACTCCGAGCTGGCCGGCCAGCCGTCGAACCTGATGGCCGCGGTGGTAGCGGTCGAGCCCGCCACCGGCCGGGTCAAGGGCTACTACGGCGGTGACAACGGCACCGGCACCGACTACGCCGGCAAGAACACCGACAGCAACGGCAACCTCATCGGTGGCCACCCGCCGGGCTCGAGCTTCAAGATCTACACCTTGGCGGCGGCGCTGGAGAAGGAGAAGTCCCTCGAGTCGCGGTGGAAGGGCAAGGCCTTCACGCCGAAGGGCACCAAGTTCAAGGTCAGCAACGCCGGCACCGACAACCCCTCCTGCGGCAACTCCTGCACGCTGCGGGAGTCGACGCTGAAGTCGTTGAACGTGCCGTTCTACCACGTCAGTGAGGACATCGGGCCGGACGCGATCGTCGACGTCGCCAAGCGGGCCGGCATCACCACGATGTGGAACACCAACCCGGCCGAGGCGGTCGACCTGACCAAGGTGAAGGACACGAAGGAGGTCGCACCGGCGCCGTTCTTCCACGTCGTCGCCTACGGCCAGTACCCGATCACCGTGCTGGACCACGCCAACGGCGTCGCCACCTTCGCCAACGAGGGCAAGTACGTCAAGGCCCACTTCCTGCACTCGGTGCAGAAGCGGAACCAGCAGACCGGCAAGTGGGACACGGTCGCCAGCGAGCAGATCAAGCCCAGGGAAGCGATCTCCAAGGACGTCGTCGCGGACGTCACCAGCGTGCTGAAGGAGTACCCGGGCCGGATCAACCACCGGCTGGAGGACGGCCGGCAGGCGGCCGCCAAGACCGGCACCTGGGAACTCAAGCCCGGCACCCTGGCGAACGGCGACGCGTGGACGATCGGCTACACCCCGCAACTCGCCACGGCGGTCTGGGTCGGCAACGTCAAGGACCGCAAGGCGCTCAAGCTGAAGGGTGGCGGCAACGTCTCGGGCGCCAATCTTCCCGGCGAGATCTGGGAGAAGTTCATGGAGCGGGCGCTCAAGGGGGCGGACAAGAAGGAGTTCCCGCCGGCGGCCAACGTCGGTGACCCGGACTCCGGCAACGGTGAGGCACCGCCGCCCCCGGAGCAGCCGAACTGCCCGCCGCTCGACCTGTTCTGCCAGCTCGGTGGCGGCAACAACAACGGTGGGGGCGACAACGGCGGCAACAACGGCGGCGGCCCGCGCAACCCGAACGAGCCACCGCCCCCGCCGGGCGGCGACGACCGGGACGGGATCCAGCCGACCCTGACACCACGTCGGGATTGACCATCCGGACGCCGCCGGTGGGCCGAGCAGCCGCTCCGCCCACCGGCGGCGTCTTCGCGTACGACATGTGGCCTCGGGGCGGGACGCGGAGCCCTCGCGTACGGCAGGATGCACCCTCATGAGCACGCAGTCGACGCGCGGCATCGACGACGCCGGTGCCCCGGACCACCCGTCCCGCTCCGACGGATTCGTCCGTGGAGCCTCCGGCCTGATCGGCGGGCCGTTGGGCGACCACGCCGTCGCGCTGGACCGGCCGGTCGGGCGGGAGCGTCGGTTCTGGACCGCCGCGCGGATCGTCCTGGCCCTGGTCTGCCTGACGATGGCCCTGCACTGGGTGCAGAAGTCGCCCTGCCAGGACGGCGCCTGGACCAACAACGTCCAGTACACCCGCTTCTGCTACACCGACGTGCTCGCCCTCTACTACGCCGAGGGCCTCAACGAGGGCAAGGTCCCCTACCGGGACCACCCGGTGGAGTACCCGGTGCTCACCGGCTACTTCATGGGCGCCCTGGGCCTGCCGGTGCACGCGCTCGGCGCCGACGACCCGGGCCTCAACCAGGGCATGTGGTTCTACAACCTGAACGTCCTCGTGCTCGGCGCGCTCGCGGTGGCGACGGTGGCCGTACTCCTCGCCCTGCGCCGCCGCCGTCCCTGGGACGCGGCGCTCTTCGCGCTGGCGCCCGCGCTCCTGCTCACCGCCACGGTCAACTGGGACCTCCTCGCCATCGGCCTCGCCGCGTTCGGCCTGCTCGCCTGGGCGCGCAGCCGACCCGCCCTGGCCGGCCTGCTGCTCGGCCTCGGCGGAGCGGCGAAACTCTGGCCGCTCTTCCTCTTCTGGCCGATCCTGCTGCTGGCGATCCGCAGCGGTCGGCTACGGGCGGCACTGACCGCGATCGGCACCGGCGCGGCCGCCCTGCTCGTGGTGAACCTGCCCACCGCCCTGCTCTACCCCACGAACTGGGGACGTTTCCTCGAACTCAACACCGAACGGCCGATCGACTGGGGCACCCTCTGGTACATCGGCCGCTACCTGGACGGGAAGGTCAACCTCGGGGATCCGGGCTCGCAAGGACCGTTCGAGTGGTTGAACGTCAACATCCCGGTGCTCAACAACCTGTCGTACGCACTGTTCCTGCTGGCCTGCGTCGGCATCGCCGTGCTGGCGCTGCGGGCGCCGCGCCGGCCGCGTCTCGCCCAGCTCGCCTTCCTGGTCGTCGCCGCGTTCCTGATCTTCAGCAAGGTCTGGTCCCAGCAGTTCGTGCTCTGGCTGCTGCCGCTCGCGGTGCTCGCCCGGCCCAAGTGGGGCGCCTTCCTGGCCTGGCAGCTCGCCGAGGTCGCCTACTTCGCGGCCTTCTACGGGGAACTGCTCGGCGCGTCGACCGGCCGGCCGGTGTTTCCCGAGGGCGTCTTCGTGCTTGCCGCCACGCTCCGGCTGACCACCGTCGTGGTGCTCTGCGTCCTCGTCGTACGGGAGATCCTCCGGCCTGAGCAGGACGCGGTGCGGGCCACCTACGCCGACGACCCGGACGCGGGCGTGATCGACGGCGCGCCGGACGCTCCGTGGCTGCAGAGACGTCGCGCGGCCGCCGACCCGACCCCCGAGCCGGTCACCACCTGACCGGCGGCGGGGGTCAGAGCCGGAAGACCACCACGTCGCCGATCTCCTCACGGGCGATGCCCAGGCCGTCGACGGGCGCGTCGACGCTGATCTCCCACGGCGTGCCGGCCACCTGGTCGCGCACGATCAGCACGTTGCGCACGCCGAGGGTGCGCAGGTACTCGACGCTGGTCCGGTCGGGAAACGCGATCGTCACCCGGCGCACGTCGTCCAGCAGGGTCGGGGTGAAACCGCTCCCGCCGTTGACGATGTCCTGGAAATGGGTGGTCGACCAGAGCATGACGGGCTGGTCGTGGTTCTGGCCGCTGGGCAGCACCAGCAGCGGACCGTCCACGGTGCGCATCGCCGCCGGCTGCACCGGAACGACCGGGTGCGGTGTGCGGTTCAACCCCTCGACGGTCACCAGCAGCAGCGGGAGCAGCGTGGCGATCCGCAGCCACGGGCTCGGCCAGGACGGGATCCGCTCGGCGGAGATCTCCCGCACGCGGGCGGAGAACGCACTCACCGCGCCGGCCGCGAGCAGACCGAGCAGCAGCGTCGCCCAGAGCATCAGCCGGCCCGGGGTACGCAGCCCGTTCCAGCCGGGCAGGTGCTCGAAGAGCGGCACGAACGTGAACCGGCCCCCGAAGAACTCGGTGCCCATGGCCAGCACCATGCTGACCACGACCCCGGCCAGCAGCAGGAGCCGGTGCCGGAGCCGCCAGACCGAGAAGAAGAGGCCACCCAGGGCGAGCGCGTAGAGGACGTACCCGGGCAGCAGCGTCATCTCGGGATGCCACGGCAGCGTCTCCCGCGCCCCCTCGTGCAGGCCGCCCCAGATCCGTGACTCGGCCGGCGCGGTGAGGAAACCGGTCGCGGGCGGGGAGAACAGGGCGATGTCGCCGACCGTCCGCTCCGCCTGCGGATGCAGCTCGGCCACTTGGAAGTACGGCACCGCCAGCAACAGCCCCACGGCGGCGAAGACCAGCCCGCCGAACACGTCGGCGGTGAGCAGCCGCTGCCCGAACGGCCGCTTCACCGGGCGGATGACCCACCGCCGCAGGAACCAGGTCACCGCCGAGACCACGACGGTGCCGGCGAGGACGTACGCGAAGGGCAGACCGATGCCGAAGCCGAGGCTCAACTGCCAGGCGGCGAGTAACCAACCGGCGTACACCCAGCCCACCTGCCGCCTCTCCGGGCGGTAGCCGTGCCGCAACGACCAACCGTGTCCACGGGCGAGCATGGCCAGCGCCAACGGGATACCGCCGTTGGAGACGACGTGCAGGTGCCCGGCCTGCGCCAGCAGCCAGGGCGCGTAGGTGTAGGTCACGCCGGCGACCGCGGCGCCGATCCGGCCGGATCCCAGCTGCCGGGCCAGCGCGTACGCGCCGAACGTGGCGAGCGCGTGGGCCAGGACGAACATGATGTTGTACCGGAGGATGGCGTCCTCCGGCCCGGACCCGATCATCCCGGCGGGCGCGTACCCCAGCAGGGTGTCGGAGAAGGCGAAGCTCCACCGCTCGGGGAAGAACGCGTTCGAGTGCCACAGGCGGGCCGGATCGGTCAGCAGCGCGTGGCCGGACCAGGCCATCTGCCAGGCCTGGAGGCTCGGGTCCCAGTAGTCCTGGGGCAGGGTGTAGCGCGGATAGCGCAGTGCCGGCCAGGTCATCGCCACGGCCAGGACGAGCGAGCCGAGGACGGCGAGCGTCCACTCGTGCACCAGCACCCGCCCGACGGCACGGGCCCCCCGGCGGGCGCGGGTCGGCACCGGCTCCGGCGCGGGCCCGAAGGACGCGAACGGGTCCCGGTCCTCGCTGCCGGCGCCGTCCGCGGCCCGGCCGGCACCGGTGCTGTCACCGGTGGTGCTCCCGGCGCCGGTCTGGTCGGGGGCCGCCTTCGCCGGGCCGGACGTGCCGCTGAGCGCCTTCGCCGGGCCGGTCCTGTCGGCGCTGGCCTTGTCGGCGCTGGCCGTGTCGCCCGTGCCGCCGCTCGGCTTTGCCGCGCCGGTCGTGTCGCCCGCGGCCGCGGCCGCGCCGGACTCGTCGTTCCCGGGCCGGCCCGTTCCGGCGGGACCCTCCCCGGAGCCGTCGCCGGCGGCAGGCCCGGCCGCCGCGTCGTTGGGGCGTGCGGCGTCGCCGGTGCCGTTCGTGGTCGGTGCCACGGGACGAAGCGGCGGCGAACCGCCGGCCTTTCCGGTGGTCATGCGGTCGGAGCCCCCGTCCCGAGCCGGTCGCGCAGGAAGGCGATGTCGGCCGCCTGGCCCGCCACGCCGCCCGGGGTCTCGACGACCACGGGGGCGCCGGCCGCGCGGATCACCGCCACCACCAGCTCCGGATCGATCGTGCCGCCGGCCAGGTTGTCGTGCCGGTCCTGGCCCGAGTTGAACGCGCCCTTGGAGTTGTTGGCGTGCACCAGGTCGATCCGGCCGGTGATGGCCTTGACCCGGTCGACCAGCCCGAGCAACTCCTCACCGCCGGCGTGCGCGTGGCAGGTGTCCAGGCAGAAGCCCACCTCGTGGTCGCCGAGCGCGTCCCACAGCCGGGCGAGCGCGTCCAGCCGACGGGCGCAGGCGTTCTCGCCGCCGGCGGTGTTCTCGATCAGCACCGGCACGCCGAGGCCGCCCGAGTCGGCCGCGTACGCGAAGGTCTTGCGCCAGTTGTCGAAGCCGACGGCGAGGTCGTCGCCGGCGTTGACGTGGCCGCCGTGCACGATGAGCCCGCGGGCACCGATGGCGGCGGCGGCCTGGGCGTGCGCGAGCAGGAGCTTCCGGCTGGGGATGCGGATGCGGTTGTTCAGCGTCGCCACGTTGATGACGTACGGCGCGTGCACGTACAGGTCCACCTCGGCGGCGCGCAGCCGCTCGGCGTCCTCGCGGGGCTTCGGCGCCTTCCAGCCCTGAGGGTCGGAGAGGAAGAACTGCACGGCGTCTGCCGCTCGGGCGGTCGCCTCCGCCAGCGGGTCGGACGAGTCGACGTGGGCTCCGATACGCATGGAGGGGAGCCTACGTCGAGTCGCTGACAGTCGGGGCGACGGCGGTGGGGCACGCGCGTCACCGGAGCCGGGCGGCGCTCGTTGAGGGAAGTGGGACGGCCGGTCCGTCGCGTGTGCGGCGGACCGCCGAGCACGGCCGGACGATCCGTTCAAAGCAGGGCACCCCGCCGCGCGGCCCGGCGCGGCGGGGACCGCCCACGATCCGCCCGATTCAACTACTCAAGAAAATTGTCGGAGATTCTCCGATTTCTCCGACAAGTAGCGTGATTCGGTATAAGTTCGGGTAACAACATGATGAAGCTCCGCGGGGCGTCTCCGGTCCAACCTCATCGGTGTGGTCGTTCCTCCCCAGGTCCCACCCAAGGAATGCGGACGGGACGCCCCGCGGCCTCCGTCACGGGGGGCCCGCCTCGACATCGACGTCCTGGTGGGCCCCCCGTTGGCGTACGCCCGCGGGGTAGGCCCACCACCCCGGGCATGATCGTCCGGACCGGGTATCCTGGTCCGGTTGTCCGCGTCCGGCCGGGTTCCCCCGGTCCGGTCCGGGCCACGACGCACGACCTCCTGCCACGGAAGGACCGTGGCCGCTTAGCCCACAGGAGGTGAGCACGTCTTGCGTCATTACGAGATCATGGTGATCCTCGACCCCAGCCTCGAGGAGCGCACCGTCGCCCCGTCGCTCGACACGTACCTGAACGTGATCCGGACCGCGGGTGGCTCGGTGGAGAAGACCGACGTGTGGGGCCGCCGGCGCCTCGCGTACGAGATCAACAAGAAGACCGAGGGCATCTACGCCGTCGTCGACCTGCAGGCCACGCCTGCGGCCGTGGCTGAGCTGGATCGTCAGCTGCGACTCAACGAGTCGGTGCTGCGCACCAAGGTCATCCGGCCGGAGACGCGCTAGTCGCGTTCCGACCCGGCACCCCCGGATCAGCCTCGTCGGCATTGTCGGACGGCTCTGAGAGCCTGTACGGCGAGACGATGAGTGCGCGAGGAGATGGTCATGGCAGGAGACACCACCATCACGGTCATCGGCAACCTGACCGATGACCCCGAGTTGCGGTTCACCCCCTCCGGCGCGGCGGTCGCCAAGTTCCGGGTCGCCTCGACGCCCCGGTTCATGGACAAGGCGTCCGGTGAGTGGAAGGACGGCGAGCCGTTGTTCCTCTCGTGCACCGTCTGGCGGCAGGCCGCCGAGCACGTCGCGGAGTCGCTGCAGCGCGGCGCCCGCGTGATCGTGTCCGGCCGGCTGCGGCAGCGGTCCTACGAGACCCGTGAGGGTGAGAAGCGCACCGTCATCGAGCTGGAGGTCGACGAGATCGGCCCGTCGCTGCGCTACGCCACGGCGAAGGTGCAGAAGATGTCCCGCTCGGGTGGCGGTGGCGGCGGCTTCGGTGGCGGTGGTGGCCAGGGCGGCGGAGGCAACTTCGACGACCCCTGGGCCTCGGCGGCTCCCGCCCCCTCGCGCGGCGGCGGATCCGGTGGCGGCAACTTCGACGAAGAGCCCCCGTTCTGATGGCGCCGAGCGCCCGCGATCGCAAACCAGGAGCAAGAGCAATGGCCAAGGCTGCGGCACTTCGCAAGCCGAAGAAGAAGGTGAACCCGCTCGACAAGGACGGGATCACGTACATCGACTACAAGGACACCGCGCTGCTGCGCAAGTTCATCTCCGACCGCGGCAAGATCCGCGCTCGGCGGGTGACCGGCGTGACCTCGCAGCAGCAGCGGCAGATCGCCCGTGCGGTCAAGAACGCCCGCGAGATGGCGCTCCTGCCGTACACGGCGACGGCTCGCTGAGAGGGGGCACCGAGATGAAGATCATTCTGACTCAGGAGGTGTCCGGCCTCGGCAGCCCGGGCGACATCGTGGAGGTCAAGAACGGCTACGGCCGTAACTACCTGCTGCCGCAGGGCTTCGCGATCGCCTGGACCAAGGGCGCGGAGAAGCAGGTCACGCTGATCAAGCGGGCCCGGTCCGCCCGCGAGATCCGCGACCTCGGTCACGCCAACGAGGTCAAGGGCCAGCTCGAGGGCCTGAAGGTCACCCTCAAGGCCCGCGCCGGCGACGGCGGCCGGCTCTTCGGCTCGGTCACCCCGACCGAGGTCGTCGAGGCCGTGAAGGCCGCCGGTGGCCCGACGCTGGACCGCCGCCGGCTGGAGCTCCCCGGTCACATCAAGTCGACCGGCTCCTACCCGGTGCGGATCAGGCTGCACCCCGAGGTGACCGCCACGTTCGACCTCAGCGTCACCAAGAGCTGACACCCCGGCCAGCGACACGACAGGGCCCACGCCGACTCCGGCGCGGGCCCTGTTCGCGTCCGCGCCGCCTCGACAGGTCGGGCCACCGCCGGGTGCCGGGCCCGCCGCACACCGATCCCGGTCGCAGCACTCCGCACCAGCGGCCCGGGCCGGAGCGGACCGTCCGACGCGCGGGACCGCGCCTGGTCAGCCGATCGGCTGACCGGTGATCGCGCTGATCATCACCGTCGACACGCCACCGCCGACAACCGCCGCTGCCAGCGCCACGGTCGCCGCCCGCCACGTCGTCCCGACCCGACGCAGCAGCACCGCGACGACGAGGCTGCTCACCAGCGCCAGCCCGAACCGCGGCATGCCCTCCGCGAGCGAACCGAGCGCCCGCGACCGCGACGAATCGCACCCTCCACCGCTGATGTCGGTGACGCAGCCGGCCGGCGCCGAGGCGTCAAGCGTCAACACCCACACGAAGATCACCAACGCGGGCAGGAGATAGCACGCCGCCGTGTAGAGCAACGGTCGCAGCGGCCCACCGGTGTCCGGATCGAGCAGGTCGTCCTCGAGACGGCGGGACCACGGTCCCGAACCCACCGGTTCGACCCGGCGGCGCACCGTGCCGACCGAGGCCGGTGCCAGCGGACGCTCCACCCGCCGCCGCGACGCCGTACGCGGACGCGGAGCCGTGTACGACACCACCGGGGAGCGCGGTGCCGACGGCGGAGGGTCCATCCACCGCGGATCGTCCCCGGCCAGGCGGGTGCCGGACCAGAACCCGTCATCCCGCTCGTCCCGCGCCCACGACCAACCCTCGGCGCCGCCGTCCGAGCGGGGCGCCTCCGTACGCTCCCACGCCGGCTCCACGTACCGGTCCCACTGACCGGTCGCGTCCGGCTGCTGCCACCGGCCGGTGGCGTCCGTCCGGTCCCACCGGTCCGGGCCCTCGCCCCGGCCCCACCGGTCGACCTCGTCGGCCGGCTGCCACGCGTGCACACCCGACGCGTCCCACGGATCCACCGCCGGCCGGTACGCCGGCTCCGGCCCGCGTCGCGCCTCCCGGCCCCACGGGTCGACGGGGGCGGACGCCGCCGACCGGTCCCACCGATCCACGGCCGGAGGGGAGGCGGTCGCCGGACGGCTGCGCCGGGCCGGCCGGTCCGGCGACCAGGCGGGCTCCGACTCGGCCGGCGTCTCCGTCTCCTCCAGACCGGACCAGACCACCGGCTGCCGGCGCGACACCGCGCGCCGGGGGCGCGACTGCGGGCCCAGGTCGGAGACCGGATCGTCCCCCGCCCGCCGGCTGCCCACGTACCCCTGGTCCTGCGGCCGGTCGAACGTCCACTCACGGGTGTGGTCCGACTCCGGCGCGGCACCGATCGCCGGCGTCTCCCGCCAGCTGGTCTCGGCTACCCGCCGCCAACCGCCCGTCGCCCCGTCGGAGTCCCAGTCGTCCGGCGAGCGCGACGGGTAGGCTTCGTACCCCTCGTCGTCGTCCGGGGCCGCGTGCCGGCCGCCGCCGTCGGCGCGACGGACGCCGGACTCCAGCGCCCAACGAGGAAGATAGGCGTCGACCGGTTCCTCCTGGCCCCGCTCGATGGCACGGCGACGGCTCGGCGTGCGGTAGCCACCGGCACCGGACGCGTACGAGTCGACCGGTGGAACGGCTGGGTCGTCCCAGCGGGCGGCCGACCGTCGCCCGCGCGGGTCATCCTCTCCGCGTTCCCAGTCCCGGTAACTCACGGCCGCAGCGTGACCCTTCTCCACCTGAAAGCGCAACCCGCTGTGTAGACATAGCCGGTGGTGCAGATAGTACGGGACAAATGAGGTCCAAGTCTGACCGGAATTTTTCCGTCCACAGGGTGGGGATTGCATCCACCCAGCTCAGGGCCGTATCGGTGGTGGATTCCCCAACCGTTGTCCACAGCCTGTGCACACGCTGCGCACATGCTCGTCCACCGGCGTCCACAGGTTGTCCCGAGACTCGTCCACCGGTGCTGTTGAGCGGTTGACCGCGCGTTCCGTATGGTGACCACCCGACCTGCCGCACGATGACCCCCGATCGCCGCACAGGTCGACAAGTTGTCGTACCCCGGCGGTAGAGCTGGGACGAGGATCCGACGGCGTGGAGGGGGGACCGTGTCGGTCACCGACGACATGCGGGCGGACCCGCGCCCCGGAGGGCAGCCGCCCACGCCGGCGCCACGCGACGGCCAGTACGAGAAGGCGCCCCCGCAGGACATCGCCGCCGAGCAGTGCGTGCTGGGCGGCATGCTGCTCTCCAAGGACGCCATCGCCGACGTCGTCGAGATCCTCAAGAGCAACGACTTCTACCGGCCGATCCACGCCACGATCTTCGACACCATTCTCGAGATCTACGGCCGGGGCGAGCCGGCCGACTCGATCACCGTGGCGGCGGCCCTGGCCGACTCCGGTGACCTGGTCCGGATCGGCGGCGCACCTTATCTGCACACCCTCATCGCCAGCGTGCCCACCGCGGCCAACGCCGCCTACTACGCCCGGATCGTCAGCGAGCGGGCCGTGCTGCGCCGGCTGGTCGAGGCCGGCACCCGCATCGTCCAGCTCGGCTACGGCACCGCCGCCGGCGGCAGCCGCGACGTGGACGACGTCGTCGACCTCGCCCAGCAGGCCGTGTACGACGTGACCGAGCGCCGGGTCAGCGAGGACTTCGCAATCCTCGCCGACATGCTCCAACCCACCCTCGACGAGATCGAGGCGGTAGGCGCCCAGGGCGGCGTCATGACCGGCGTGCCCACCGGCTTCACCGACCTCGACCGCCTGCTCAACGGCCTGCACCCAGGGCAATTGATCATCGTTGCCGGCCGGCCCGGTCTGGGGAAGGCGCTCGCCCTCGATACGCCCCTGCCAACGCCGGACGGCTGGACCACCATGGGCGAGGTCAAGGCCGGCGACCAGCTGCTCTCCGCCGACGGCCGGCCCACCACCGTCACGGCGGCGTTCGACGTCATGTACGGCCGGCCGTGCTACGAGGTCGAGTTCTCCGACGGAACGGTGATCGTCGCCGACGCCGAGCACCTGTGGAAGACGACCACCCGGGCGAGCCGTCGGCAGCCCGAGCGGCGATCCCGTCGGCGCTGGTCGGAATCGTCGCTGGCAACTGTCCGGGCGGCGACCGCGAGGGTGGCGGCAGTTCCCGACCACCTCGTCACGATGTCGGATGCTGTGGGACAGGTCGGCCCGGAGTTCCGCAACGTTCTGCACACCGTCGCGGCCGACATCGGCTCCAACGGCCGCATCAGCCGGCCCGTCACGAGAGCCGGCAAGGCGCGGAACTGGAGCGCCCCGGGTTACCCGGCCAAAGCGCTGCTGACCGGGCTGCTCACCCGGGTCGAGAGGCAGGGGGGTCCGACCACCCGGGTCCGCCATGAAAGCGTGGTGACGACCGCGGCGATCGCGGCCACGCTGCGCACCGACACGGCGGACCAGCGGCTGAACCACGCGGTGGAGAACTGCCGCCCGCTCCAGCTCGCAGAGCGGGATCTGCCGATCCCGCCGTACACCCTGGGCATCTGGCTGGGCGATGGACACACCGGAGCCAGTCGCTTTACCACGGCCGATCCAGAGATCTGTGAGTACGTCGAGCGGGATGGTTTCGCCGTCCGTCCCAGCGGCCGAATGGTGTACACCATCCTGCCGCCCGAGATCGACGCCTCGCCGGACCGGACCTGCGCGTACTGCGGCCGGTCCACCCGCGCGCTCCGCGACAATCCGGCCGTCAAGCGTTGCGCCGACTGCCGAGCGGCGAGTGGGTCGTTTCTCGCCCTGCTTCGACGGATCGGCGTCGCGGCCGTGAAGCACATTCCCGGGTACTACCTACGCGCGTCCGAGGCGCAGCGCCGCGCGCTGCTGGCCGGCCTGATGGACACCGACGGCACCGTTGCACCGACCGGCAATCTGCAGTACACCTCCACCTCGAAGCGGCTCGCTGAGGACGTGCACGAGCTGGTGGTCAGCCTCGGCTATCGCTGCACGGTCACGACGAGGGCGGTCCGGGGTCGCACGGCCGACTCCTCGACCGCGTACACCCTGAACTTCTCGACACCAGATTCCATCTTCCGTCTCGAGCGCAAGCGGGCGGCGCACACCGCCCGTCGGCGCACCATCTCCGACGTGCGGTCGACGTCGCGTTTCATCGTGGACGTCCGACCGGTGCCGAGTGTGCCGGTCCGGTGCGTGACGGTCGACAATCCCGAGCACCTCTACCTGGCCGGCCGGTCCATGATTCCCACGCACAACAGCACCGCAAGCATGGACTTCGCCCGAAACGCTGCAATCCGCGCCAATCAGGCCGCGGCGATCTTCTCGCTTGAAATGAGCAAGGTCGAGATTGTCATGCGGCTGCTCTCGGCCGAGGCCCGGGTGCCGCTGCACGTGCTGCGTAGCGGCCAGCTCTCCGATGACGACTGGACCAAGCTGGCCCGGTGCATGGGCGAGATCAGCGAGGCGCCACTCTTCGTCGACGACACGCCCAGCATGAACCTGATGGAGATCCGGGCCAAGGCCCGCCGCCTCAAGCAGAAGCACGACCTGAAGCTCATCGTCGTCGACTATCTCCAGCTGATGACCTCGCCGAAGCGTACGGAGAGCCGGCAGCAGGAGGTGGCCGACCTGTCGCGTGGCCTCAAGCTGCTGGCCAAGGAGGTCGAGTGCCCGGTCATCGCGGTGAGTCAGTTGAACCGTGGCCCCGAGCAACGCACCGACAAGCGCCCACAATTGTCCGATTTGCGCGAATCAGGATCAATTGAGCAAGATGCCGACGTTGTCATCCTTCTCCATCGCGACGACTACTACGACAAGGAGTCGCCGCGAGCGGGCGAAGCGGACTTTATTGTTGCAAAGCATCGAAATGGACCAACAGACACCGTGACAGTCGCAGCCCAGCTCCACCTGTCGCGGTTCGTGGACATGGCGATCGTCTGATTCCGCGAGGTCCCGTCCGACCCGCTCAGCCGAGCAGGGGGAACCAGCCGGCCACCTCGCCGAGTTCGAGGCGGTCCCGGTCGGTGAGCGGGAGCCGCCCGGCGGCCTTCAGCAGGTACTCGTGGTCGTCCCAGCCGGCGGGGCGGACTGCGTCGTCGCTGAGCAGCCCGTCCATTGTCGCCACCGCGACCCGGGTCGCCGCCGCACCGGGCGCGGGCACGTCGGGGAGGTCCACCACCAGGTCCAGGTGGTGGACGACGGCCTCGGTGGTCAGGGTGGCCAGGAGGTCGGCGACCCGCAGCACGTGTCCCTGGGTGGCGACGCGGGCGTCCGGGTCCGCGGCGGCGGCCGCCCGGACAGCCGCCGGAGCGGTGTCGGTCCAGAGCCGGACGACGCCGGTGGGCCGCTCGAACGCGGCCGCCGAGCGGCGCACCCACCAGGCGTGCCGCGAACCGTCCTCCGCCGGGAGGGACCGCCAGTAGCTGACGTCGTCCACGTCCGGCGGACCGGTGGCGGGGCTGGCCAGGGCGACCAGGGCCCGCTGGGCATCACCGACGACGTGCAGGAGCAGGTCGACGACGAGCCAGCCCCGGCACCGGGTGGGCCGTTGCAGGTCGACGTCGTCGAGACCGGCGACGACCGCGGTGATCCCGCCGTACGCCTCCGCCAGTGCGACGTGCGCCGTCATGGGACGCAGCGTCGCACGGGCGGGGCGGGTGTGCACGGCCGGGGAGGCTCCGACCGGGCCCGGTCTCAGCCGAACATCTCGTCGAGGAAGCTCTTGTGCTTCTTGCGCCGGTAGTGGCCGTGGTAGCCGTAGTGCTGCCCGTGGCTCCCGTACGCCGGCGCCGGCGGGTAGCCGTGCGCGGGCGGCGGCGGTGGCGGCACGGCACCGTAGCCGGGCTGGTGCGGGGCCGGCGCGGGCGGCGGCGGAGGGGGCGGCGGGTACCCGCCCTGCTGGTGTGCCGGCTGGCCGGGCTGCGCGGGGCCGGGAGCGGCGTGCTGCCGGTTCCAGTTGGCCTCCGCTTCGAACAGCTTCTCCAGTTCGCCGCGGTCGAGGAAGATCCCCCGGCACTCGCTGCACTGGTCGATGACGACGCCGCTGCGCTCGTACTGGCGCATGTCTCCGTGGCACTTGGGACAGGTGAGGCTCATCACCCGACGGTACCTGGTCGGTTCACGCCGTCGCGGTCAGCGCCTCGGTCACCTCGTCGTCGGAGACCTCGTGGAAGTCGTCGTAGTAGGCGCTGACCGCCATGAACTCCGGCGGGTGCTGCGGACACACGACCTGGTCGGCCTCGGCGGAGAGCATCTCGTACGCCTCCTGCGAGCCGACCGGGACGGCCACGACGACCCGGCGGGCGCCGAGGTGGCGGGCGACCTGGACGGCGGCGCGGGCGGTCGCGCCGGTGGCGAGCCCGTCGTCGACGATGACGGCGGTGCGGCCGGCGAGATCCAGCTGTGGGCGGCCGCCCCGGTAGAGCCGCTCGCGGCGGTCCAGTTCGGCCTGCTCGCGGCGGCGCACCTCGGCGATGTCGTCCGGGCTGAGCCGATTGGCGACAACATCGTTGAGCACCTGTACGTCGCCGGGACCGAGAGCGCCGAAGGCGACCTCGGGGGCCCACGGCATGCCGAGTTTGCGGACGACGAGGACGTCGAGCGGCGCGCCGAGCCGCTGGGCGATCACCTCGGCCACGGGCACGCCCCCGCGTACCAGGCCGAGGACGATGACGTCCGGGTCGCCGACGAGAGCGGTGAGCCGGTCGGCGAGCATGCGTCCCGCGTCGGTTCGGTCTCGGTAGGTGGTCATCCCTCAGGTTTACGCCGTGTCGGGGGGATCCGCCGGGTGGTTGGCGGATCCGGGCCGGCTGAGCGCGGGTGCCCAGACCAGGAACGCGAGGGGATACAGCAGGTAGCCGAACCGGGTCGAGGGCATCAGCAGGATCGCGGCGAGCAGCCCGTACCCGCAGACGAGCGACGCGTCGGCGGCGGTGCGGGGCGGGCGGCGGGCGAGCCGGACGGCGATGACGAGCCCGGCGGCGAGCAGCAGGGCGCCGGCAACCGCGCGGCCGGCGGGCAGCGCGGTGGCGACGAGGTGGCCGGGGAACGGTGACTGGGCGGGGCTGGTGACCAGGCCGTGGCCGAGCGGAAAGCGCAGGACGTTCTCCACGAGAGCGTCGCGGTCGACGAGCAGGACGGGCAGGAGAGCGGCGATCGGCAGTCCGAGGGCACCGGCGGCGACCCGCCGGCCGGCGCGGTGGGTCGCGCCCCAGATGACCAGGACGAGGGCCACCGGCCAGGCGAAGAGCTTCAGGGCGCCGGCCAGACCCACGGCCACACCGGCCCGGCCGGGCCGGCCGGCGGCGGCGAGGGCGAGGGCCAGCAGGCAGAGTGCCAGGACCGGCAGGTCGTCGCCGCCGGCGGCGAGGGTGAGCGCACAGACCGGAAGCACGGTGGCGGCCTGGACACCCCGCAGCACCGGGCCGTCCCGGCGGTCGCGCTCCTCGGGCGTGCCGGCGTGCCGGAGGGTACGCACGGCGAGCGCGAGCGCGGCGGCGGTGGCGAGCGCGAACCAGACCCGAGCGTCGGTCCACGCGGCGTCGACGGCGGCCCGCGGCAGACCGAAGAGGGCCATGCCCGGCTGGTACGGCGTGTAGCCCAGCAGCTGCTCGCCGGGAGGAAGCGCGGCGATCGCGTCGTGCCCGAGGTAGGGCGTGCCGGTGTCGACCAGGCGGCGGCCGGACTCTTCGACGACGATGACCTCCTCCTGCGCCCGGTCGGTGCGCCCGCCGGCCCGTTCGACGCTCTGCAGCACGACCGGGAGCAGGGCGGTGGTGGCCCAGGTGAACGCGGTGAGCGCCCAGCGGGCGGGCAGGTTGGCCAGCGCCGACGCGGGGCGCCGCCGCCGGATCAGGAGCTGGCCGGCGACGGCGAGTGCGGCGACGAGGTAGCCGACGGCGGCGACGCCGCCCCAGGCCCGGTGCGGGAGGAGAGTAGAGGTCAGCGCGGTGACCGTGGCGAACACCCCGGAGGCGGCGTAGAGGGTGAGGTCGAGGGCGAGGCCGCCGGCGGCGGTGTCGATGGCCCGCCAACCGTGGCGGCGGACGGTCGGGGCGGCGGCGGTCACGCGGGCCAGTCTGGCAGAACCGCCCCGGTGGAGCAGGCCCGGCCGCTTCTCGCCGGCGGCCCGGGCGCGGTGGTCAGGCGGGCTGGTTGCGGCCGCGGGTGGCGGGGCGACGGCCGGCGGGCAGCCGGACGACCGCTCCGGCGTCGTGCAGCGGCGCCGCGAGCAGGCCGGGACGGCCGCCCGGGCCGCGTCGCAGGGCCGCGAGCAGCGTCCCGGCGGGCATCGGCCGCGCGAAGAGGTGGCCCTGTCCGCCGGTGCAGCCCAGCTCCCAGAGGGCGCGGCGTTGCGGCTCGTTCTCCACGCCCTCGGCGATCACGGTGAGGCCCAGGCTGCGGCCGAGGTCCAGCGTGGAGCGGATGACGGCGGCGGCCTCGACGGAGCTTTCCATCTCGGTCACGAAGCTTCGGTCGATCTTGAGTTCGTGGACGGGGATGCGGGAGAGCAGCGAGAGTGACGAGTAGCCGGTGCCGAAGTCGTCGAGGGCGAGGCGTACGCCCTCGTCGCGGAGCCGGCTGAGCACCCGGTCGACGATGTCCAGCTGGCTGAGGGTGAGGGTCTCGGTCAGTTCGAGCACGAGCCGGTCGGGTGGCAGGTCGTTGGCGCGGAGGCGGGCCAGCACCGAGCCGGGGAACCGGGCGTCGAGGAGGCTGCGGGGCGACACGTTGACCGCCACCGGCACGTCGAACCCGGCGTCCCGCCAGCTGGCGGCGGCGACGAGCGCCTGGTCGAGGATGGCCTCGGCGAAGGCCGGGAGCAGACCCGAGCGTTCCACGGCCTCGAGGAAACGCAGGGGGTCGATCACCCCGTGGGTGGGGTGGTGCCAGCGGGCCAGTGCCTCCGCGCCGGTGACGGCGCCGGTGCCGAGGTCGACGATCGGCTGGAAGTTGACTGTGAACTCGTGGTCGGCGACGGCCCGGGGCAGTTCCCCGCCGAGGGTGAGCCGGGCGACGTCGGCCGTGTCCCGGTTGTGGGCGTACGTGGCGATCCGCTGGCCAACCCGTTTCGCCTGGTACATCGCGACGTCCGCGCGGCGGAGCAGCTCGGCCATGCCGCCGGTGGCGGGGGCGGCGGCGATGCCGCCGCTCGCCTCGACGCTGATCCGCATGCCGTCGAGGTCGAACGGCTCGTGCAGGGTGGCGATCAGTGTCTCCGCCCGGTGCGCGGCCACCGCCGGGGCCGGTAGGCCGCGCAGGAGGACGGCGAACTCGTCGCCGCCGAGCCGCGCCACCAGATCGGTGGGTTGGGCGGCGGTGCGCAGCCGGTCGGCGACCTGCACCAGCACCTGGTCCCCGGCGGCGTGCCCGAGCGTGTCGTTGACCTCCTTGAAGTGGTTGAGGTCGATCAGGACGAGAGCGGTGACGCCCTCGGCGTGCCGGGTACTGAGCTGCTCGGTGCCCTCGTCGAGCAGGTGCCGGCGGTTCGCCAGGCCGGTGAGGGCGTCGTGGGTGGCCGCGTAGGCGTGCTCGTCGGCGACGCGGGCCAGTTCCGCGTACGCCTGCGCGTTGCGCACCGCGGTGCACAGCGCCGAGGCGAAGGTGCGCAGGGTGTACTGCTCGCGTTCGGAGAGCTGGACCGGGCCGCGGAACCGCAGCCGCAGCACGCCGACGTCGACGGCCCGGTCGTGACCCTCCAGCGGAGTGGCGAGCACCGTGCCGTCGACCGGGGTGGACTCGCCGGTGGGGCCGTCGTACGTGATCGTGCCGGCGCCGCCCCGCACCGTGCGGCCGCCCTCGCGCAGCTCGATCTCGACCTCGTCGGCGCTGAACAGCTCGGCGGCCTGGGTCACTGCGGTCTTGAGGACCTGGTCGAGGTCGACCACGTTGAGCGCGTCGGTCGTACGCGCCAACCGTCGCCAAGCCTGCTGCTCGGTCCGGGCCTTCACCCGGTTGGAGTAGAGCAGGTGCAGGCTGAGCACCAGGGGCGGCACGGCCAACAGCAGTCGCGGATCAGCGTGCAGGATGAGAAGTGTCGTGACGATGAGGATGAATCGAGCCACGGCACTGGTGAGACGCATTCCGACGTCTTCGCGGAAGAGCCGCCCGACGCGGGTGCCCGTGGCGAGTGCGATGACCGGAAGCGTCAGGGCCTCGTCGAGGACGACCGTGACCGCGTACGCAAGACCGATCATGACGATAGCCTGCCGGAGGTCACCGTTCGCCGGTGACCAGCCGAGAGCAGTCAGGGCCGCCCCGCCCCCGGCCGCCAGCAGCATGCTCTTGGCCACGCCGAAGGCGGTCTTGAGGGGCGGAAGCTTGATGAGCAGAAGGGCGGTCGCCACCCCGACGCCAGTGGTCAGGACCACAAGCGACACGGGTGCGACCGCAAGACCCAGGACGATCGCCGTCTCGCTCCAGGAGATGGCATGCACGGTCGCACGGATGCGTACCCGCCATTTGATCGCGACACCGAGTGCCGCCATCGAAATCAATGCCAGCGAAAGCGCCAGGTGCTCGCTGGCCAGATCGAGGCGCAACATCTGGTGTATCGATGCGACGGCCGCACCGGAGGCCAGAACGCAGACGAGGCCGACGTGCAGCGTCAGCTGCCGCTCGGCCTCTGTCTTGCGATCGCTCGATCCTGTCACCGCGCTCAAGATTACGGCGGGTCAACCGGTGACCACAATCGCTCACTGCCACTCGTGTGCCGACATGGCGCCGCCCCTCCCAATCAGGACCGAAGCTCGTCGCTTCGGATCTGGCGGCTGTTAGCCTAGGCGCGGTTAGACCGATTATGGAGGGATATATGTCACTATGAGCGATAGATGAGAATTCGACCTTGCTTCGTTACTTTCTGCAATTCTCTCGGGACTTCTGGTGTCCTTGCTCGCGCTGTCGCCACCGATCGTGCCGAAAGCGTGCGGCTTTTCGAAATCGGTTGCTATGCCATATCCCTCAGCCATCGTGGCCACCTTCGTGCTGCTGGCCGTGGCGGTAAGGCCGTCAGCACAGTTGCCTTGTCGGGCAGTGCCGGTTGGGTAGCTGTTCATATGTTGTAGTGGGCCGGGTTACTGAGGGTGTGCAGTGCGAACGGCTGCCTTCCGTGCAGACGTCATTATGATCTTCACGGAATGCCACCGTCGATGCGTAGCCCGCCTCGATTCTCGACGAGCCAGCCGTGGTGAATCCAGTCCGAGGGTGCGAGTCGCGTCGACGGCCGGTAGGGGGATGCAGGGCGCGAGTGAGTCCGGCGAGGACCCCTGAGAGCCGATGAACGCGTACGCTGTGTGCTCGAAGGTGACTGGGACAGTGCCGGAAATCAGGCATTCGACGTATGGCATCGCCACCACGTGTTGGCATCGGAACTGCACATCGTGACGTCATGAATGCCGGCAAGCGGAGTTGACGCCTCTTGGAGCTTCAGGTTCTCGGCGGTTTGTCGTTGCGAGGCCCGTCGGGCGACGTCCACCTCGGAACGCCCAAGCAGCAGATGGTTCTGTCGATGCTGGTAACCGTGCCCGAACAGCTGGTGACGATTGACGAACTGGTCGACGAGTTGTGGGGCGTCGAGCCGCCGCGATCTGCCGTACCGAACGTTCGCACGTATGCCGCCAACCTCCGGCGCACCCTCCGAGGACTCGACTCCGCCGGTGCACTCATCGTCCGAAAGGGGGATGCGTACCGCTTGCACCTCGGTCAGTGCGAGCTGGATTTGATTCGGTTCACCGCTGATTACGAGGAGGCGCAGATCCTGATCGGCCGGCAGGAGCGCGAGTCCGCGGCGAACCTCCTGGCCCGGGCGGTTCGCCGGTGGCGGGGCCGGATGCTCGCCGGAGTTCCACTCGGTCAGATTCTCTCCGCCCGTGTGGCGGCCGCTGAGGAGCAGCGCCTTCGCGCCACGGAGCTTCTCGCCCAGGTGTGGCTCGAGTTGCACCGGCCCGAACAGGCCGTGCCCGTGCTGCGGGAGATCCTGGCACGTGATCCGCTCCGGGAATCGGCCCACGCACTGCTGGTCCGTGCCCTGCACCTTCACGGCGACCGCGCGACCGCCATCGAGGCGTACGACTCAGCCCGAACATTGCTCGAAAAGCAGTTGGGCGTCGGACCCGGTGAGGAGCTCCAGCGGGTACGAGAACTGCTTCGCGACCTGCCGGGGCCTGCCCGGGAGTCTGCACCGGCCACCGGTGCCCCCGGCCTGACGGACCAGGCCGGCGGAGCGAGTGGGCGGCCGGTGGAGGGGTCGCTCAACTGGTTGCCGCGGCCCGTGCCGCAGTTCATCGGGCGCGCCGAGACGGTTAACCTGCTGCTGGCCGAGACCCGCCAGCTGGAGCGGCACAGCTCCCCAGTGCATGTCATCGACGGTATGGCAGGCAGCGGAAAGACCACGACGGCGGCGCACGTGGCCCGGCTTCTCGCGCCGCTCTACCCGGATGCGGCACTCTTCATCGATCTGCGTGGTCACGAAGGTTCCGGTGGGATCGACCCGACCGCCGCACTCGGTGTCCTCCTTCGGCAGATCGGCGTACCGGCCGGTCGGATCCCGTCGGACCGAGACCTGCGTGTCGACCTCTGGCGCCGGGAACTGGCCAGTCGACGCAGCATCGTGGTGCTAGACAACGCCGCCAGCGCCGAGCAGGTCGCGCCTCTCCTGCCGGTGCGTCCCGGGACCCTGGTGATCGTCACGTCCCGTCGCCGACTCGTCGGTCTGGATGCCGGCCCCCCGTATTCGCTGCCCGTACTGAGCACCGAGGAAGGGATGGCCCTCCTCGAAGCGACTGCCGGTGCGGCACGGATGGCGGGGGAGAGCGAGGCCGCGGCAACCGTCGTCCGGCACTGCGGCTACCTTCCGTTGGCCATCCGGCTCGCCGGCTCCCGGCTGGCGAACCGCCCGGCTTGGCGGGTGTCTCACCTGGCGCAGCTTCTCGGGGACAGTGCTGGCCGGCTCGGTCATTTGGCGGCGAAGGACCGGTCGGTGGCGGGGGCGTTCGCCACGTCGTACGAGCTCCTGGAGCCATCCGCGAAACGGCTGTTCCGGCTGCTCAGTCAGCATCCCGGCGACGACCTGAGTCTGCCCATGGCGGCGGCGCTGGCCGGCCTGCCCGCCGACACCGCCGAACTCGCACTGGACGAACTCGTCGACCTTCACCTGGTTGAGGAGATCGCCGCCCGGCGTTACCGGATGCATGACCTGATCCGCCAGTACTCCCACGATCTGTCGCAACGCGACGACACCGTCCAGCAACGTGACGGCGCACTGTCAGATCTGCTCGATTTCGTGCTGCACACAGCACTGCGTGCGGCGCTGACCGTCGAGCCCAGATTTCTCCGTAGTCAGGTGGCGCTGGGCGCACCGCGCAGGCCCGACCTCGTCGAGATGGCGGAGCCCGCCACGACTGAGTGGCTGGAGGCGGAGCGGGGCAGTCTCGTATCGCTCGTCGGGGCGGCCCGCCGCCGCGGCCTGCACGGGCAGACCTGGCGCCTCGCCCGGACGCTGTGGCGGTTTCTCTATATCCGCGCCTACTTCGACGACATCATCACCATCCACACGCACGGGCTGGCTGCCGCGCGGGCCCTCGGCGACCAGCGGGCGACGGCGATGATGCACAACTATCTGGCCTCCGCCCACCTGCGGATGGCGGAGTACGGGTCCTGTCTCGAACACCTTGCCGCGGCGGTGGCGATCGCCGAGGATCTCGGCGACCGCCCGAGCATCGACCGCTATCGAGCGAACATGGTTGCGGTGTACTGGATGCGCGGTGACCTGACCAAGGCCGTCGAGCTGGGTTTCCAGGGCCTGCGGGCCCGCCGTTTCCTCGAGAGCGACGAGGTGCCGAGCTTCCTGCCGAACATCGGTCTCGCGCTCACCGCTCTGGGTCGGTACGACGAGGCGCTGTGGATGCATCGCACCCATCTCTTCCACGCCCGACTCAACAAGAACTACTTCCACGTGCTCAACGCTCTCGGCCACATCGGATCGGTCAAGAGCAGGATGGGCCGGCATGCAGAGGGGATCCGGCTGATGTCCGCCGCGATGGCCCTGCGTGACCGGACCGGCCACCGGTACGCGGAGCCGGAGGTACGCAACGACATCGGTGTGGCCCTGCGGCACCTGGGACGGCTCGAGGAGGCTGTCGAGCAGCACGAACTCGCCGCCAAGCTGGCGGTCGACTCCGGCGAGCGGCAGGTGGAGGCCGCTGCCCTCAACGACCTGGCGTTGACCCTGGCGCAGATGGGCCGGACGGAACGGACCGTCGGGCTGCACGAAGCGGCGCTGCGGATCGCGACCCGCATCTCACACCCGTACGAGCAGGGCCGGGCGTTGGTGGGTCTCGCCGAACTCACCCTGAAAAAGGACGTGGCCAAGGCCCGCCGGTACTGGGAGCGCGCGTTGGCGATCTTCCGTCGGATGGGCGTGCCTGAGCGGTTCGAGGTCGAGCACCGCCTCGCCGAGACCGGCGACCAGCGGCATTGAGCTGGGAATACCGGCTTATCGATTTCTTATCGCGGCTGCCGTTAGCCTCGGCCGGTCGGCGAAACGGGGGAGGTTCTGACTGATCGCAGAACCTGGAGCGCCGGGACGCCCGCCGTCGGGGGACCCCCAGCGACCCCGGCGGCGGGTCATCGAGGAGGGGCGGCGTGCGCCGGCGCAGCGGTGCCGTTCGCACCCCGGCACCTGCCGGCCGCCGCCCCTTCCTCCACACCGGCCGGCCGACGGCCGTCACCCCGGGCGGATAGGCTCGCGCTCGTGACGGATTCCGCGCAGCTCACCCACGTCGACGCGGCCGGCGCGGCCCGCATGGTCGACGTCTCCGCCAAGCCGGTCACCGGCCGGCTGGCCGTCGCCGCCGGGCGGCTCCGCACCACCCGCGAGGTCGTCGACCTGCTGCGCAGCGACGGGCTGCCGAAGGGTGACGCGCTCGCCGTCGGCCGGCTCGCCGGGATCATGGGCGCGAAACGCACGCCCGACCTGATCCCGCTCTGCCATCCGATCGCCCTGCACGGCGTCACCGTCGACCTGGCGTTGACCGACGACACCGTGGAGATCACCGCGACGGCCCGCACGGCCGACCGCACCGGGGTCGAGATGGAGGCGCTCACCGCCGTCGCGGTGGCGGGTCTGGCCCTGGTCGACATGGTGAAGGCGGTGGATCCGGCGGCCTCGGTGGAGGCCGTGCGGGTGCTGCGCAAGGAGGGCGGCAAGACCGGCGAGTGGGTGCGGCCCGGGGACCGGCCGTGATCCGGGCGCGGGTGGTGGTGGCGTCGAACCGGGCCGCCGCCGGGGTGTACGAGGACACCAGCGGCCCACTGCTCGCCGCCGGCCTGAGGGAGTTGGGCTGCGCGGTGGACGAGCCGGTGATCGTGGTGCCGGACGGTGAGCCGGTCGGCGCGGCCCTGCGCGCCGCCGCCGCCGAGGGGGTGGACGTCGTGGTGACCAGTGGCGGCACCGGTATCAACCCGTCGGACCGTACCCCGGAGGTGACGCGGGCCCTGCTCGACCACGAGATCCCGGGCATCGCCGAGGCGATCCGCGCGTACAGCCGGGACCGGGTGCCCACCGCGGTGCTGTCCCGGGGCGTCGCGGGCGTCCTCGGCCGGACGCTTGTGGTCAACCTGCCGGGCTCGACCGGCGGCGCCCGGGACGGGCTGGCCGTGCTGGGGCCGATCCTGGCCCACGCCGTCGACCAGATTCGGGGCGGCGACCACTAGGGCCGCGTTCGTCGTAGTGCCCCGATACGCTCGTCCGGTGAGCACGGAAACCGCACCGGCCGCCGCGCCCCCGCCGGCAGCGTGGGAGGAGGCCCGCGCCCGGGTGTACGAGGCCGGCCTGGCCGCCGCGCTGCCCGTGGCCGACGGGCCACTCGCCGGGATCGACGGGCACACCCTGGCCGAGCCGCTGACCACCCGCACACCCCTGCCGGCGTTTCCCACCTCGAGCGTGGACGGTTGGGCCGTGCGTGGCCCGGGCCCGTGGCGGCCGGTGGGGCGGGTCCTGGCCGGTGGCACCCCGGCACCGTTGACCGAGGACGGCACGACCGCCGAGATCGCCACCGGCGCGATGGTCCCGGAGGGCACGACCACGGTGCTGCGGGTCGAGGAGTCGAGCCGCACCGCGGACGGGCTGGTGGCCGGCACCCCACGTCCGGCACCCGAGTGGCGCGAGCCGGGCGAGGAGGCGCACGCCGGGGAGGAGCTTCTCCCCGCCGGCACCCCGGTCGACCCGGCGGTGATCGGCCTGGCCGCCTCCTGCGGTCACGATTCCCTGCGGGTCCGGCGGCAGCCGCGCGCGGCGCTGCGGGTCTTCGGTGACGAGCTGCTGACGGCCGGGCCACCCGGCGCGGGGCGGGTGCGCGACGCGCTCGGCCCGGTGGTGCCGGCCTGGCTGCGCCGGTACGGGTGCGTGGTGCACCCCGCCGACGTGGTGGGGCCGGTGGCCGACACCCTGCCCGCGCACGTGGCGGCACTACGGGAGGCGCTCGTCGACGCCGACCTGGTGTGCACGACCGGCGGCACGATGCACGGCCCGGTCGACCATCTGCACCCGGCGCTGGCGGAGCTGGGTGCGGAGTACGTGGTCAACACCGTCGCCGTCCGGCCGGGCTTCCCGATGCTGCTGGCCCGGCTCGTCGGGGCGGACGGCCGGGTCCGGTTCGTCGCCGGCCTCCCGGGCAACCCGCAGTCGGCGATCGTCGCCCTGGTGTCGCTGGTTGCCCCGCTGCTGGCCGGTCTCGCCGGCCGGCCGATGCCGGTGCTGCCGCAGGCGACGCTCGCCGAGCCGATCCCCGGCCGGGGCGACCACACGCATCTCGCGCTGGTCCGGCTGGATCCCGTCGCCGGCACCGCTCGCCCGCTGCGGCACGCCGGGTCGGCCATGTTGCGCGGGCTGGCCGGCGCGGACGGCTTCGCGGTGATCCGTCCCGGCACGGCCGGCCGGCCGGGTGACCGGGTGCCGGTCGTTCCGCTGCCGTTGCTGCCCGGGGAGCGTGTGTCGTGACCGCACCGGCCGTCGCGTTCGGCGAGGTGACCGAGCGCCCGCTGGACCTGGCCGCGCACGAGGCCGCCGTGGCGGACCGGCGGGCCGGCGCGGTGGTGTCGTTCCAGGGGGTGGTCCGCGACCACGACCACGGCCGCGCGGTGGTCAGCCTGGAGTACGAGGGGCACCCGAGCGCCGAGCAGGTGCTGCGCGAGGTGGCCGCGGAGATCGCCGCCGACCCCGAGGTGTACGCGGTGGCCGTCTCGCACCGGATCGGGCCGCTGCAGATCGGCGACGCGGCGCTTGTGGCGGCGGTCAGCACCGCCCACCGGGCCGCCGCGTTCGCCGCCTGCGCCCGGCTGGTGGACGAGGTGAAGGCGCGGCTGCCGATCTGGAAGCGGCAGGTGTTCGCCGACGGCACCGAGGAGTGGGTCAATTGCCCCTGAGGTGACCCGGTGCCCCCATCTGGCGGGTACGCGGTGACGGTCGGGTCAGCGCCGGGTGGCCGATGCGGTCGCCCGGCCCGCCCGCTCACCGTAGAAGGCCGGCTCGGCCCCCGGCCGCCACGGCAGCGCGGCGACCAGCACGATCAGCGCCAGGGCCAGCGAGTTCTCCATCAGGGCACCGAAGAGGCCGTCCTGGTAGTGCGACACCTCGGGCAGTTGGTGCTCGTACGGCCAGATCGGTGAGACCACGAACAGCAGGTAGAGGCCCACGGCAGCGACGCCGTGCCGGAGCCCGGTCAGCGCCGGGTACCAGATCGGGGGGCGCAGGCCGTTGACTCCCGGCAGGCCACTCAGCCCGGCCCGGGAGACGAGCCCGCGGCTGGCTTCGCGGCGGCGTACGGCGGCGTCGGCCAGCACGATGATCGCCGGGATCACCCAGACGAGGTGGTGCGTCCAGGAGATCGGGCTGATCACGTTGGTGGTGAGCCCGACAAGTGTGAACGCGGTCAGCTCGTCGCCGTCGGCCCGGGCGTTGGCGGCCCGGGACAGGCCGAGTGCGAGCAGCAGGATCGCGAACGCGAACCACAGCAGCCCGGGCGTCTCGATCGAGTCGTAGAGGCGGGCGAGCAGGCCGGCCAGCGACTGGTTGGGCGTCATGTCCGCGGCGCCGACCCGCTCGGTCTGCCAGAGCACGCCGCCGAAGTAGGCCCGCGACTCGGGGCCGACGACGGCGAACGAGCCGATCGTCACGGCCACCACCGTGCCGACGGCGGTGGTCGCGGCCCGCCACTGGCGGGTGATCATCAGATAGGCGATGAACAGGGCGGGGGTCAGCTTCACCGCGGTCGCCAGACCGATGCCGACGCCCGCCCACGCGCCGCTGTAGACGAACCGCAGCAGCAGGCCGTCCGAGGGGGCGACGTGGGTGCCGCGGCGGGCCCGCCAGCGCAGGCCGATCAGGTCGGCCATGATCAGCGCGAAGAGGAGCAGGTTGACCTGGCCGTAGCCGAGCGTCTCCCGACCCGGTTCGAGGGCGACGGCGAGCGGCGTCGCGATCGCGACCGTGTACCAGAGCGGCCAGCCGAGCCGGTCCACGATCGGGCGCAGCAGCCCGGCCAGGACGACGGCCAGCGCGGCGATGCTCGCCGCCGCGTTCACCAGCCCGGCCAGGCCGACCGGGAGGTGCGCCATCGGGAGCATGACGAGCCCCGCGAAGGGCGGGTACGTGAACCCGAGGGTGGTGCCGGGGGAGATGAATTCGTACAGCTCGTGGCCGCTCGCCCACCAGACGACCGCGCCGTGGTAGATCTTCATGTCGAAGAAGTTGTACGGCCGCCCGAACGCGCCGATGGCGAGCCATGCGGCGTAGACGACGGCGGCCACGGTGCCGGTCCGTACGACTGTCCTGCGATCGATCCCACCCGCGGCGCGACGCACCGGAGCGAGGCGGTCCACCCGCCTACCGACGGTCGTCGGCATCGCGTGGCCACCCCCGTACCAAGGTCGTCCTAGCCGTCCAGGTCCGGTACGGAGCCTAGAACGGTCCCTCACGTCAATGCCTCCCGCGTTATGCGACCGTGTCCGATCCCACACCAGTTTTTGACATTTCCACCGCGTTAACGCCTAGCGGGTGGTTCGCCGATTTTCGCGGCGTTGACCCGGATGGAAACCGACGGAGGGGAGGATCGACGCAGGTCAGCCGGGGAGGCGTCGAGCCGTCGCTGCCGATCGTACGGCGATCCGGGCCTCCCGGCGGGCGGTACGGACAGCTCGGCGCACAGAACGTCGCGAGTGGCCGATTCGGTGACCGGCCCGCCACCGCAGGCCCGGCTTTCCTTCGGTGTCGGCGGCGGCGAGCAGGAGCCCGCCGAAGAGGCCGAGGTTCTTCAGGAAGTGGATCTGGTTGTTGTTCCGTTGGGCCGGGTCCTCGCTGGACCAGAAGGGGTGGCCGGCGATGGTGGTCGGCACCAGGGTCGCGGCCAGGACCAGGGCCGCGGGACGGGTGAACCGTCCGGTGGCGAGCATCAGGCCGGCGCCGAACTGCACCGCGGCGTTGGCGCGGATCAGCGTCTCGGTGTCGGTGGGGATGCGGGGGTCGGTTCTCTCCAGCAGGGGCGTCACCCGATCGGTCACCGGCTTGGCGGCGACGACGAGCCGGCCCGGGTTGGCGAAGTTACGGGCCCCACTTACCACGAAGATGCCGCTCAGCATGGCGCGGGCGAGGGAGCGTACGGGTGTCATGGGTCAGTCATACCCCGTACCGACCGCGACTACCCCGGCAACCGCCGATCCGGATCGGTGGACGTGGACTTCCGCCACGCCGATTCGAGCGACCGTCGCGGATGGACCCCGGCCGGGGGGTAACGTCGCCCGCGTGACCACACTGCGCCTCCGGCCGGAGGACCCGGCCGACAGCGGTGCGGTCCGTCGCGTGCTGGCGGCCGCCTTCGCCCGCCCCGACGTGACAACACCGCCGGAGGTCGGTCTCGTCGACGAGCTGCGCGGCAGCGACGCCTGGCTGCCGGAGCTCGCCATGGTGGCCGAGTACGGCGGCGAGGTCGTCGCTTACGCGCTGCTCACCCGCGTGCGGGTGCACTCTGACCGGGGAGACGCGCCGGCACTCGCCCTCGGTCCGGTGGGAGTCGCACCGCACCGGCAGCGCATCGGGTTGGGCACAGCGGTCGTGCAGGCCGCCCTGGACGCGGCCACCGAGCTGGGCGAACGGCTCGTCGTGGTGCTCGGGGACCCGGCGTACTACCGGCGGTTCGGCTTCGGCCGTGCCGACCGGATGGGCCTCACCAGCCCCTGGTCCGGTCTCGGTGACCCCTGGCAGGCATTGGTGCTGCCGCCGGCCACCAGCGGCGAGGGCCCGCCCCCGGAGGGCGAGGTCGTCTTCCCGCCGCCCTGGTCCAAGGTCTGACCCGCCCGCCTCAGGCCGGTTGGGTACGCAGGTACCGGCCGAAGTGCGGGACCGTGAAGGCGACCGTGCCGCGCTCCCCGGAGTAGATGAGGCCTTTCTTGATCAGGGCGTCGCGGGCCGGCGAGAGGCTGGCGGGCTTGCGGCCCAGGGCGCGGGCGATCTCGGCGGTCGGCACGGCGGCGTCCATGTCGTCCCGGCCACCGCTCTCCGCGTCGCCGTCGACCAACGAGAGTGTGGCCATGGCACGCATGTACTCGCGCTCGGCCGGGGTCGCCCGCTCGAACCGGGAGCCGAAGAAGCCCACCGCCAGCTCGGCCTCCGCCTCAGGCGCCGCTACCCGCACGTCGGCGGCGGTGATCGGGGAACGGGGAGCGTGGTCCCAGGTCGCCTTGCCGTACGCCTGGACGAAGTAGGGGTAGCCGCCGGACTTCTCGTAGAGCAGGTCGAGCGCCTTCTGCTCGTACTCGACCTCCTCGCGCTCGGCCGGCGCGCAGAGCGCCTGGTCGGCGGCGATCCGGTCGAGCCGGTCGATGCGCTGGTAGCGGAAGAGCCGTTCCGAGTACGACTTGGCGGCGCTGAGCACGGCCGGCAGGTGCGGCAGACCCGCGCCGACCACGATCAGCGGTGCGCCGAGCTGGGACAGCTCGTGGCAGGCGGCGCAGAGGGCGGACACGTCCTCGGCGCCGAGGTCCTGCATCTCGTCGATGAAGACGGCGATACCGGTGCCCACGTCGGCGGCCACCCCGGCGGCGTCGGAGAGCAGCTCCACGAGGTCGATCTCGATGTCACCGGAGTCGGCCCGTCCGCTCGCGGCCGGCACGTCGATGCCGGGTTGCCACCGGTCCCGCAGCTTCGGGGCCGCGCCGCCGCGCCCGGCCGGCGCGGAGCGCTGCGCGAACGCCTTCAGGACGCCGAGGAAGGTGTCGATCCGGTCCGGGGCGCGGTGCCGGGGGGCCAGTTCGCGTACCGCCATGTGCAGGGCGGCGGCGATCGGTCGGCGCAGCGACTGGTCCGGTCGGGCCTCGATCTTGCCGCTGCCCCAGAGCCGGTTGATGGCCTGCGACCGCAGCGTGTTGAGCAGGACGGTCTTGCCCACTCCGCGAAGGCCGGTGAGCATCAGGCTCCGTTCGGGCCGGCCGCGTGCGATGCGTTCCAGCACGATGTCGAAGACGTCAAGCTCACGTCCCCGCCCGGCCAGCTCGGGCGGGCGCTGGCCGGCGCCCGGGGCGTAGGGGTTGCGGACCGGATCCACGCATCGGAGAGTATCGGGCCGTCTAGCGGTGGGGCTAGACATCCGTAGATGGGGCTACCGGCGTGTCGGCGATTCCGTCGTGGTCTCGACAGGAAACTAGGGCTGTCTAGCGTGGAAGCTAGACAGCCCTAGTTTCGGCAATCAACGCTCCTTCAGGCAGAGCACGTAGTCGAGCAGGTTCACCGAGTTGTCGTGCACGTAGTTCGCCGTCGCCTCCGGCGCCAGGACCTCGCACCGGTCGCCGTCCGTCGACGCCGGGATCCGGAGCAGCACCTCGTACGTGTTCGGGCCGCACGGTACCTTGCGCAGTTCGGCGTCGTCGTCCGTGCCGTCGTTGACCACGCAGTCGCCGCGCCGGAAGTCGTCCCCGTCCTCGGTCGGGCTGGGCTCGGCGGTCGGCAGCGGGTCCCGGGTCGGCGGAGCCGGCGCCGAGGTCGTCTCCGGAAGCGAAACCGAGGGAGCGTCCTCGCTCGCGGCCTGCCACCCCGCCCAGCCGGCCAGGCCCAGGCAGGGGCAGAGCAGGAGTAGCACCACCAGCCCGATGATCAGCGCGATCCTGCCGCCCTTCTTGGCCGGCGCCGGCGGTGCGCCGTACCCGCCGGGAACGCCCCAGGGGCCACCCGCCGGTGGCGGGCCGGGCGGAACCGCGCCCGCCGTCGGTCCGGCCGGCGGGTACGGGCCCGGCGGCGGGTAGGCGCCCGACGCGGGGTACGGGCCCGGCGGGACCCGGCCGCCGCCGGAGGTCGGCACCGGCGGCGGGAAGCCGGCACCGGAGGTGGGCGGGTGCTGGCCCGCGCCGGAGGTCGGGGGCGGGAAACCGGCGGACGGCGGGAAACCACCGACCGGCGGCTGGGCCGCGACCGGGTTCGGTGGCGTGGCGGGCTGGCCCCAAGTGGGTGCGGCGCCGGGCGGCGGCGTGGTGGGCTGGCCCCACGTCGGTGCCGACGGTGCCGTGCCGGCCGCCGGTGCGCCCCACTGCGGCAGGGTGGGCTCCTCGCCCGGTGGCGGCCGGCTCCACGGCGAGTGGGCCGGGTCCGCGTCGGGCTGTGCCGGCTGCCGGACGGTGGGCTCGGTGTCGGGCTGAGCCGGCTGCTGGACCGTGGGCTCACCGCCGGGCAGGGCGGCCTGCTGGACGGTCGGTTCGCTTCCCGGCTGGGTGGGCTGCCGCACCGTCGGGTCGTCCTCGGGCCGGGACGTCTCCCAGCCGGGGACCGTCGGTGGCTCCGGGCCGTCGCCGGGCGGTGGGGCGTCCGGCGAGCCGGGCCCCGTCGGGTCTTCCGGCGGGCCGGCTGCTCCGTAGGTTGTCATCTCTTCCCCAGGGGTGCGGTGGCTCAGCGCTGCTTCAGGCAGAGTACGAAGTCGAGGGTGTCCAGCTCGCTGTCGAAGAAGTACCAGTTGGTGTAGCCGTCCACCTCGGCGCACTTCGCCGCGGCGTCCTTTTCACCGGTGGTCAGGCCGTCCACGCGGTGCAGCACTTCGTACGACTTCGGGGCGCACTCGCTGATCACCAGCTTCGGCTTGCCGCCGGCCGGCCCGTCGTTGCGGACGCACTCACCGACCTCGACGAAGCGCGGATCGGCCGACGACTCCGGAGCCGCGACGCTCGGCACCGGACTGGCCTCGTCGGCGGGGGCGGTCGGCCCGGCGGCCGTGGCGGTCGGCGACGCCGCCGGTGCCTCCCCGGCCCGGCCGAGCAGCCAGACGACCGCCGCGCCACCGCCAAGCACCAGCAGGACGACCGCGGCGAGCACCACGATCAGCGGACCCCGCTTCCGGGACGGCCGGTCGGGCGGTACCGGGGCGCCGCCGTAGCCTGCCGGACCGGTCGGTTGGCCGCCCGGTGCGCTCCACTGCTGGTACGCCGGGCGGTACGGCTCCGGCTCGTACCCCTGCGCGGCGCCGTGTCCCGGGGGACCGCCGTACCCCTGGGACCCGCTGTGACCGGACGGGTCGTAGCCCGCGGCGTGCGGGGCGTCGTAGCCCGGCCGGCCGCCGTACCCCGGACGGCCGCCGGGATCCGGGCCCTCCGCCGGGTCCGGCCACCCGCGGTCGGGCCGGCCGTACGCGTCGCCGGGTCGCCGGCTCCGCCACGGCTCGCCGGCGGTGCCGTCCGGTGGTCCGTAGTTCGCCATGCGTGCCCTCCTGCGGCCGGGTGAGAGGCCGGCCACCTTCGACGGACGCCGACGTCCACGCCACCGTAGCGTGACGGTGCGATGAGCTCACCAACGCCAAGTGCGACACCCGTCACCGCCGCCGCCACCCCGGCTCTCGTCTGGACGGCGCTGCTCCTGGTGTACGTCCTCTGGGGCTCCACCTACCTGGGCATCCGCATCGCCGTCGAGTCGATGCCGCCGCTGGCCTCGGCGGCCGTCCGGTTCGCCGTCGCCGGTCTGGTCCTCGCGGCCGTGCTCCGGGTCCGCCGGGGGCCGGGCGCCCTTCGGGTGAGCCGTCGTCAGGTGCGTTCCGCCGCGCTGATCGGTGTGCTCCTGCTGGCCGGCGGCAACGGTCTCGTCGTGTTCGCCGAGTCCGGCCCGCCCGGAGTCGCCGTGCCGTCCGGGATCGCCGCGCTGCTGGTGGCGACCGTGCCCCTGCTCGTGGTGCTGCTGCGCTCCGCCACCGGCGACCGGCCGGGAATCCTGACGTTCGGCGGGGTGACGCTGGGGTTCGCCGGCCTGGTCCTGCTGGTGCTGCCCACCGGCGGGGCGGGTGCCGTGCCGCTGGTCGGCGCGTTGACCGTCGTGGTGGCGGCGACCAGTTGGTCGGTCGGCTCGTTCCTGTCCGGTCGGCTGCCGATGCCCGCCGACCCGTTCGTCGCGACCGTGTACGAGATGTTCGCCGGTGCGGCGGTGCTCGCCGTGTTCGCCGTGTGGCGCGGTGAGCTGCGCGGCCTCGACCTCGGGGCGGTCACCGCCCGGTCGTGGTGGGCGCTGGCGTACCTGATGGTGTTCGGCTCGCTCGTCGCCTTCACGGCGTACGTGTGGCTGCTGCACCACGCGCCGATCTCCCTGGTCGCCACGTACGCGTACGTCAACCCGGTGGTGGCGGTGACGCTCGGCGCGCTGCTCGTGGCCGAACCGGTCACCGCCCAGGTGGTGCTGGGCGGTGCCGTGATCGTCACCGGCGTGGCCCTGGTCGTGACCACCGAACGCCCCCGCCGCTGATCCTCAGATCAGGCGTAGCTGGCGATCCCTCGGGCGGCGGGGCTCGGCCTCGCCCAGGCGTTCGAACAGGCCGGGGTCTATGGTGTCGAGGAACGGGGACGGGCGGCTGTCGTACTCGGTGCCGTGTCGGCTGCGCCGCGCGCTGTGGCTGACGTAGAGGCGGTCCTGGGCCCGGGTCAGGCCGACGAAGAAGAGCCGCCGCTCCTCGGCGACCGCGTCGTCGTCGGGTTCCGTGCCGGGCCAGCGCAGCGGCAGCAGCCCGTCCTCGGCGCCGATCAGGAAGACCACCGGAAACTCCAGCCCCTTGGCGGCGTGCAGGGTGAGCAGCGTGACCGCCTCGGCGCGCGGGTCCAGCGCGTCCACCTCGGCGCCGGTGGCGAGCTGCGACAGGAACAGCTCCAGGTCGTCGCCGCAGCGGCGGGCCAGCGGGGTGAGCAGGTCCACCGCCACCCGTACGTCCTCCGGCCGAACCGTGCCCGTCCCGTCGAGGGTCGGCGTGGCGAACCGCTCCGCGACCACCTGCCCGGCGAGGCGGACCCGGGCCGGCAGGCCCCCGCCGAGGCCGCCGGCGTGCCGCAGCTCGCGGGCGATCGCGGCCACCCCGGGCCGGTCCCGCAGCCGATTGTGCGAGCGCTTCTGCACCGGGATGTTCGCCCGGGCCAGCGCGTCGACGATCGGCGCGGCCTGCGAGTCGGTGCGGTAGAGCACCGCGATGTCGGAGAACGAGAGGGTCGTCGACCGCCCGTCGATGCGGCCCGAGTCCAGCGAGCGGTGCGACAGGCCACCGACCAGCTCGTCGACGGTACGGACGACGAAATCGGCCTCGTCGGCGACGGAGGCTGCGGCGTACCGGCCGACCAGCGGGGCCTCCGGATCGAGCCGGGCCGGATCCAGCCGGCGGCCCCGGACCAGCGACGACGGCGCGATCGCCTGCACGGCGGCGGCCAGGATCGGCGCCGACGAGCGGTAGTTGCGGTTGAGCCGTACCAGCCGGGCGTCGGTGAAGTCCTGCGAGAAGCGCAGGAAGTACCCCACGTCCGCGCCGCGGAACGAGTAGATCGCCTGATCCGGGTCGCCGATCGCGCACAGGTTCCCGTCCGGCGGGCTGAGCAGGCGCAGCAGCTCGTACTGCACCTCGTCGACGTCCTGGTACTCGTCCACGAAGACCCACCGCCAACGGTCCCGACAGGACTGGGCCAGCTTGCGGTCCGCCCGGAGCAGCGCCAGCGGGAGGGTGAGCAGTTCGTCCAGGTCGACCAGGTCCTGTTTGCGCAGCAGCGCGAGGTAGGTGTCGCGGTCGTCGCCGGCCTCCACCCGGGCGGCCGCCCGGTCGGCGTCGTCGGCGATCCGGAAGTCCGCCGGCAGGCCGGCGGCCTCGGCGTTCTCCCGCAGGATCTGCAGCCCCACCGAGTGGAACGTGCCGACGGTGACGTCCTCGGCGACCGGCCCGAGCAGCCCGTCGAGGCGGTGCCGCAGCTCTTCGGCGGCCCGCCGCGTGAAGGTGATGGCCAGGCAGTGCTCCGGGAAGACGTTCAGCTCGGCGCAGAGGTACGCGATCCGGTGGGTCAGCGTCCGGGTCTTGCCGGTGCCCGGCCCGGCCACGATCAGCAGCGGCCCGCCGGGCGCGGAGGCGGCCACCCGCTGCATCGCGTCCAGCCGGTCGAGCAGGCCGGTGCCGACCTCCTCCATCCCGGCCAGCATCGGCTCGAACGGCTCGTGCGGCGACGGCGGCGGCGCGATCGGGGGCGGGGGCGGTGCGGCCCGCTTCGGCTCCGGCTTCGCCGCCGCGCGGCGGGCCCTCGGCTTGGCCGCCGGCTCCGCGGGCCGGCGCTGCGTCGGCACGGGTACGTCGAACAGCGTCTCCTGTGCCGCCGAGGTACCGCTGCCGCCCAGTTCGGACGGATCGAAGAGGGTGATGACGCCGTACTCGCCGTCGTAGCCCGGCACCCGGCGTACCTCGCCCCGGCGCAGCCGCCGGATGCCCTCGGCGAGCAGTTCGCCACCGACCCGCCCGATGTCGTCAAGCGGCGTACGGGTGAGGATCTCCAGCTCCGGGCCGAGCGCGGCGATCAGGTCGTTCAGTCTGCCCTCGACCTTCTTCGACCGGGCGCCCACCTTGTTGATCTCGCCGAGGATCTCGGCCAGCGGCACCAGGTGGGTGACCTCGCGGGCGTGCGCCGGGCGATGCCCCGCGGGCCGGTCGGCCAGCTCCTCGACCCGGCTGAGAACGCCGACGGTCAGCGGTTTGCCGCACTCCGGGCAGCGCCCACCGGCCGCCCGGGTCCGCTCCGGTGCCCAGTTGACGCCGCACAGCCGATGGCCGTCCGCGTGGTACTTCCCCTCCTCCGGGAAGAACTCGATCGTCCCGGCCAACCCGTCGCCGGTGCGCAGCGCCTCGCGTACCGCGAAGTAGTCCCGTGCCGAGGTGAAGACCGTCGCCTCGCGGGCCAGCGCCGGCGGGGAGTGTGCGTCGGAGTTCGACACGAGCCGGTAGCGGTCGAGGCTGCCGACCCGCCAGTTCATCTCCGGATCGGAGGAGAGGCCGGTCTCCACGGCGAAGACGTGGTCGGCCAGGTCGGCGTAGCAGTCGGCGATCGCGTCGAACCCGGACTTGGAGCCGAGGGCGGAGAACCACGGTGTCCAGATGTGCGCCGGCACCAGGTACCCGTCCGGGCTCGCCTCCAGGGTGATCTCCAGCAGGTCGCGGGAGTCGAGACCGAGGATCGGCCGCCCGTCCGAGCCGAGGTTGCCGATCCGCCCGAGGGCCGCGTTGAAGCGGGCCACCGCGTCGAGGTCCGGCAGGTAGATCAGGTGGTGCACCTTGCGCGTACGGTCGTCGCGTTTGTAGATCGTCGAGATCTCGACGCTGAGCATGAAGCGCACCGGGTCGGTCCCGGCGTCGTCGGCGAGCCGCGGCGGCAGTCGCCGCGCGATGTCCCGCTCGGCTTCCGGGCTCAGCCGGTACAGGCCGGGCTCGGCCGGGCGCAGGGTCTCCCGGAGGTGGTCGTACCAGGCCGGGTGGGTGAAGTCGCCGGTGCCGAGCAGGGACACGCCCTTGCGCCGGGCCCACCAGCCCAGGTTCGGCAGGGTGAGGTCACGGCTGCACGCGCGCGAATACTTCGAGTGGATGTGCAGGTCCGCGACGAAGGGCGGAAGGCCACCGGGGGGTGCGGCACTGATCGGAGGCACGCCGCATCCTGCCACGGCCGCTCGTCGCGACGCCCGCCGCCACGCTCAGGGGTGAGCTTCGCTATGCCGTCGAACGCAGCTCGACGAGGGTGACCTGCGGCTCGGCACCGACCCGGACCGGAGGACCCCAGAACCCGGCGCCGTTGGTCACGTACACCTTGGTGCCGTCGACCTCGCCCAGGCCGGAGACCACCGGCTGCTCAAGTCGCACCAGGTAGTTGAAGGGCACGATCTGGCCGCCGTGCGTGTGGCCGGACAGTTGCAGGTCCACGCCGAACTTCGCGGCCTCGAAGGCCGCCACCGGCTGGTGGGCGAGGAGCACCACGGGCCGGCTCGGATCCCGGTCGCCCAGCGCGGCGGCGTAGTCCGGCGGGCCCGCCACCCCGGTGCCGGCGGCCCCGGCGTCGTTGACCCCGGCGAGGTCTAGCACGCCGCCCCGGGCGGCGATCTCCACCCGCTGGTTCTGCAGGACCCGCAGGCCGAGGCGGTCGACCTCCTGCACCCACTCCTCGACCCCCGAGTAGTACTCGTGGTTGCCGGTGACGAAGTAGCTGCCGTGCCGGGCACGCAGGCCGCGCAGTGGCGCCGCGGCGTCGCCCAGCTCGGCCACCGAGCCGTCGACCATGTCACCGACGATCGCGACCACGTCGGCGTCCAACCGGTTGATGGCCGCGACGATCCGCTCGGTGTGCGCCCGGCCGCGCAGGGGACCGAGGTGGATGTCGGAGACCGTGGCGATCCGCAGGCCGTCCATGCCGCGGGGGAGCTTGGCGATCGGGATCCGCACCCGGTCCAGCTGGGGCGGGCCGAGGGCGGTACGCACGCCGTACCCGGTGATGCCGGTGGCGGTGAGCCCGGCGAAGATGGCGGCGCCGCGCGCCAGCAGCAACCGGCGCGACGGGTCGTGGTCCGGCTGCCCGACCGCGGCGGTGGCCGGCGGATCGGCCGGCCCGGCGGCCCCCACCAGGACCGGTTCGGGCGCGGCGGCGGTGGGATCGGCGGCGGACACCCGGCGGCGCAGCACCAGCTTGGCCGCAAGCATCGGGAGCTCCAGCGCCACCAGCAGCACCAGCAGGTAGAACATGATCGCGAGCCAGAGGTATCCCGGCCAGGCGAGCCAGTACGCCCCGGCCTGCGTGCCGACCAGGGTGGCCGGGACGAGCAGCGCGAGCGCCAGCGCCGTGAGGGTGCCGATCCGCCGCCAACGGCCCGGCGTGGTGGTGTCACGGACGAGCCGCTTCCAGAGGTAGAGGTGAATCAGGCCGGTGATCAGGGCCAGGGTGGCGACGAACCCCAGAACCGCCAACAACGTGGAGCCTCCCTCAGCCGCCCGCGAAGGGGGGCAGAACGTCGATCGTGGCCCCCGCCGGCAGGGGTGCCCGACGATCATGACAGTTCACGCCGTCGACCAGGAAGCTCGCCGCGCGGAGCACGCCGGCCAGCCGCTCGCCGTGCCGGTCCGCCAGCTCGGTCAACAGGTCGTCCAGCGACCGGCCGGCCGACGCGGTCTCCTCGGTGCGGCCGGCCGCGGCCCGCGCCCCGGCGAAGTAGCGGACGGTGACGGTCGGCACGATCAGCCTCCGATCGCGGACATCGGCCGGGTGGGTTGCAGGAACGTCGGATCGTCGATGCCGTGACCGGCCCGCTTGGCCCACGTCGCGGTGCGCCAGCGCCGGGCCAGCTCGTCGTCGTCCGCCCCGGCCCGCAGCGCGCCGCGCAGGTCGGACTCCTCGGTGGCGAACAGGCAGTTGCGGACCTGGCCGTCGGCGGTCAGCCGGGTGCGGTCGCAGTCGCCGCAGAACGGGCGGGTCACGGTGGCGATCACGCCGACCCGGGCCGGGCCGCCGTCGACCAGCCAGGTCTCGGCCGGCGCCGCGCCGCGCTCGGCCGGGTCGGCGGTCAGGTCGTACGCGGACCGCAGCGCGGCGAGGATCTCGTCGGCGGTGACCATGCTCGCCCGGTCCCAGCCGTGCTGGGCGTCAAGCGGCATCTGCTCGATGAACCGCAGCTCGTAACCGTGGTCGAGGGCGAAGCGGAGCAGCGCCGGGGCCTCGTCCTCGTTGACGCCGCGCATCAACACCGCGTTGACCTTGACCGGCGTGAGCCCGGCCTCCGCCGCGCCGGCCAGCCCGGCGAGCACGGCGTCCAGCCGGTCCCGACGGGTCAGCCGGCTGAACCGCTCCCGGTCGAGGGTGTCCAGCGAGACGTTCACCCGGTCCAGACCGGCGGCGCGCAGGGTCGGTGCCAGCCGCTCCAGGCCGATGCCGTTGGTGGTCAGCGAGATGCGTGGACGGGGGGTCATCGCCGCGACCGCCGCGACGATGCCGACCAGGCCCGGCCGGATCAGCGGCTCGCCGCCGGTGAACCGCACCTCGGTCACCCCGAGCCGCGTCACCGCGACCCGGACCAGGCGGATCACCTCGTCGTCGTCGAGCAGCTGCGGCCCGGCGAGCCACGGCAACCCCTCCGCCGGCATGCAGTACGTGCAGCGCAGGTTGCACTTGTCGGTCAGGGAGACCCGCAGGTCCCGGGCGACGCGGCCGTACCGGTCGACGAGGACGCCGTCGGTCGGTCGGTCGGCGCTCACGAGTCGACCGTAGCGCGATCGGGCCCGGCCAGGGTGACACGGGCGGTGTGAGCGACCGCATCCCGGTAGGCCGCCCCGAACAGCGCGGTGTGCACCAGCAGCAGGTGCAGCTGATGCAGGGGGACCCGCTCCCGCCAGCCGTCGGCCAGCGGCCACGTCTCGTGGTAGGCGGCCCGGATCCGATCCAGGTGCGGCGCGCCGCCGAACAGCGCGAGCTGTGCGAGGTCGGTCTCCCGGTGACCGCCGTGCGCGGCGGGATCGACCAGCCAGACCCGGTCGTCGGCGCCCCACAGCAGGTTGCCCGGCCACAGGTCGCCGTGGAGCCGGGCCGGTTGCTCGTCGCCGCCGAGCTCGGTGATCCGGTCGACCACCCGCTCAACCAGGTCGCGCTCCGGCGGGCCGAGCGCGCCGTTGTCGACCGACAAGCGCAGGTAGGGAAGCAGCCGCCGCTGGCTGAACCAGCGGGACCAGGGGCCGTCGTCGGGCGTGTTGTCCGCCGGCAGGGCACCGATGAATCCGGGCCACTCGGCGCCGAAGGCCGGCGCGCCGGCCCGGTGCAGAGCGGCCAGCTCCCGACCGAACCGCTCGGCGGCCTCCGGGCCGGGCTCGCCCGGGTCGACCCACTCCAGCGCCAGCAGGTCGGGCAGCGCCACGATCACGTCCGGCACGGCGACCGTGCCCGCGTCCCGCAGCCAGCGCAGCCCGGCCGCCTCGGTGGCGAAGAAGTGCTCCGGTCGTGGCCGGGTGGCGTGCTCGGGCCAGGTCTTGGCGAAGACCGAGTGCCCGTCGTCGAGGGTGAGGCGCGAGGCGGCGCAGATGTCGCCCCCGGCGACCGGCGTCTCCCGGATCCGCTGATGGGTCAGGAAGGTCGGCAGGTGCTCCGGGTGGTCCCGCAGGTACGCCAGATCCATGACGGGACGGTAGCGCGTGGCTGCGACGAGATGGGCCGTGCCGGAAGCTGGACCGTGCCGGAAGACGCTGAGCTGCGCGGTTACGGTGCGTACCTGTGGATGAGCCGCGTGTCGTCCACAGGGGCGGACAGGGCGTGCCTGCGCGGCGCAGGCTGCCGGCATGACCTCGACCGACATCCCGCGGCTCTCCGTCCGGTCTCCCGGCGACCTGATCGCCGCCGTGCCGTACCTGCTCGGGTTCCACCCCGCCGACAGCGTGGTCGTGGTGGCCATGCGCGGTAAGCGGGTCACCTTCGCCGCCCGCTCCGATCTCTCCGACCTGGCCGGGCCCGTCGACGCGGGCCGCCCCGCTGCCGGGGCCGGCGGGCCGGTCGAGCCGGCCCGGCACGTCGCGGCGGTGGTGGCGCGCCAGCTCGCCGATCGCGCCACGGTCCTCGGTTACGGAACCGCGTCCCGGGTCACCCCCGCGGTCGACGCGGTGTGCGCGGCCCTCGCCGAGGCCGGGATCCCCGTGCTCGACGCCCTGCGGGTCACCGACGGCCGGTACTGGTCGTACCTGTGCGACGAGCCGGAGTGCTGCCCACCTGACGGCCGGCCGTACGACGCCCGGGCCAGCGAGATCACCGCCGCCGCGGTCTTCGCCGGTCAGGTCGCCCTGCCCGATCGGGACGCCCTGGTAGCGCAGGTGGCGCCGGTGGAGGGCACGGAGCGGACCGGACTGCGGCTGGCCACCGAGCGGGCGCTGCGCAGGCGGGCCGACCTGGTCGACGCCGCACCCGCGGCGGACCTGCTCGGTGGGCGCGCACTCCGGGCGGCGAGTCGGGCCGCGATCCGGGTCGCGCTGCGCCGGTACCGGCGGAGTGAGCGGATCGACGACGACGAGGTGGCCTGGCTGAGCCTGCTGCTCACCGACCTGACCGTGCGGGACCACGCCTGGGAACGCACGGACGGACGGGACGCCGACATCGCTCTCTGGACCGATGTCCTGCGCCGCGCCGAGCCGGAGTTCATCGCCGCGCCGGGCGCGCTGCTCGCCTTCGCCGCCTGGCGAGCGGGGCACGGGGCGCTGGCCGCCGTCGCACTCGAGCGGGTGCTCACCGTTCACCCCGACTACTCGCTGGCTCTGCTCCTGGACGACCTGCTCCGACGTGGCGTGCCGCCGTCACGCCTCGACGGCTGGCCGGCGGTGCGGCTTTCCGGCCTGGCGCGCCGCCGCGGGAAGGGCCGCCGGGGCACCCGCTGAGCGGAAACCACCGTCATTAACAAGACATCTTGTACGCCACTTCTTGTACGTCTAGTCTGGCGGCATGCCGGAGGACGACACCCTGCACCTCACCGACCCACGGGCGATGCGGGCGCTTGCCCACCCCACCCGGCTGCGGCTCCTCGGCGAGCTGCGGACCCGCGGCCCACAGAGCGTCGGCATGCTCAGCGAGCTCGTGGACGAGGCGGTCGGCTCGGTCAGCTACCACCTGGGCAAGCTCGCCGAGCACGGCTTCGTGCGGGAGGCGCCGGAGTGTGCCCGTAGCCGGCGCGAGCGCTGGTGGCGGGCCTCGCACGCGCGGACCGCGTGGGAGCCGCTCGAAGTGCTCGACGACCCGGAGCGCAAGGCCGCCTCCGACCTGCTGCGGCGCGCGGTACTCCAGCGCTATGTGGAGCGGCTGCAGGCGTACCTCGACGCGGAGGCGGGTTTCGAGCCCGAGTGGGTGCGTGGCACCGCCAGCAGCGACAGTCTGTTCCACCTGACCAGCGACGACCTGGTGGAGCTGCGTGCCGACCTGGAGGCGCTGGCCGCCCGGTGGGCGGCGCGCAGCGACCCGGGCCGGGCCGGCTCGCGGCCGGTCGCGCTGATCTACCACGCCTTCCGGTGGCCGCAGTGAACACCGCCGGCCGCGCGGCCGGGGCGAGCCGGCTCGCCGCCGGACCGGTGACCGGCCGCACCCCACCGGTCGCGGCGCGCACCCGGGTCCCACTTGTCGGCCTGCTGGTCAGCCATGTCGTCTCGCTGACCGGCAACATGCTCACGCTCATCGCCCTGCCGCTGTACGTGCTCGCCGAGACCGGCTCGCCGGCCGCCACCGGCCTGGCCGGTGCGGTCGCCACCGCCCCGGTGATACTCGGCGGCGCCCTGGGCGGTGTCGTCGTCGACCGGATCGGCTACCGGCGGGCGGCCGTGCTGGCGGACCTCGTCTCCGGGGCGACGATCGGGGCGGTCCCGCTGCTTGCGGCAACCGTGGGCCTGCCGTTCTGGGGTCTGCTGGCGCTGGTCTTCCTCAGCGGACTGCTCGACACTCCCGGCCAGACCGCGCGGACGGCGCTGCTGCCCGAGGCCGCCACCGCCGCCGGGCTGCCGGTGGAGCGGGCGATCGGCTGGTTCGAGGCGGCCGAACGGGCGGCCCGGCTGCTGGGCGCACCGGTCGCCGGGCTCCTGGTCGCCACCCTCGGGGCGCTGCCCGTGTTGGCGATCGACGCCGTCACGTTCGCCGTGTCGGCGCTGCTCGTCGCCGTGCTCGTGCCGGCTGGCCTGCAGGCCGCCGCCGATCCTCGCGAGGCCGTCGACGGCGGCTACTGGCGGCAGTTCGCGGCGGGGGTGCGGTTCCTGGTCACCGAACCCCTCCTACGTGCACTGGTGCTGCTGGTGCTGGTCACCAACTTCCTCGACGCGATGAAGAGCAACGTCCTGCTGCCGGTCGTCGCCGACCGGGAACTCGGCGGCGGCACCGCATTCGGGCTGCTGGTCGGCGCGATGGGCGGCGGTGCGCTCGCCGGGTCGCTGGCGTTCAGCGCGGTCGGCCACCGGCTGCCCCGGCGCGCCACCTTCGTCGTCGCGTTCGCGGTGGCCGGGGCGCCGCCCTTCTGGAGTCTGGCCGCGGGACTGCCGCTCGCGGCGCAGGTCGCCGTCTTCGCCGTCGCCGGGTTCGCCGCCGGGGCGATCAACCCGCTGATCGGCGCGGTCAAACTCGAACGGGTGCCGCCCCGGATGCGGGCCCGGGTGTACGGCGTCATCGGCGCCGGTGCGTGGGCAGCCATCCCGCTCGGCGCGCTCAGTGCCGGCGTCGCCGGCGAGCACGTCGGCACCACGCCCACGCTCGTCGCGGCGGGCGCCGCGTACCTGCTTGTGGTCCTGACGCCGTTGCTCGGCGGTCCGTGGCGGACCATGGGCCGCTCGCGTTAACAAGGGGCCCTTCCTCTACCGCAGGCGTTAAAAAGGGGCCCTTCCTTACACCGCGACCGCCCGGAGCGCGTCGTCACCGGGGGTACGCCTCCTCCCGTCAGCCGGCTGCGGGCAGGTTCAGTCCACCACGCGCTGCGGGTGGGCGTACACGTTCATCGTGCGCCCGCGCAGGAAGCCGACCAGGGTGAGTCCGGCCTCGGCGGCCAGGTCGGCGGCGAGCGTGCTGGGCGCGGAGACCGCCGCGAGCAGCGGCACGCCGGCCATCCACGCCTTCTGCGTCAGCTCGAAGCTGGCCCGGCCGCTCACCAGCAGCAGATGCCCGGCCAGCGGCAGCCGCCGTTCCCGGACCGCCCAGCCGACCACCTTGTCCACGGCGTTGTGCCGGCCGACGTCCTCGCGCAGCACCACCAGGTCGCCGTCCGCGGTGAACAGCCCGGCCGCGTGCAGGCCGCCGGTGCGGTCGAACGCCGGCTGCGCGGCCCGAAGCCGCCCGGGCAGGTCGGCCAGGACCGCCGCCGGCACCCGCAGCGGGTCGTCGGTGACGTTGAACACCGACCGGGTACGCACGGCGTCGATGCTCGCCTTGCCGCACACCCCGCAGGCGCTTGTCGTGTGGAAGTTCCGGTCGGCGGCCGGCTCCGGCACGCCGGGTGCGAGCACCACGTCCACCACGTTGTACGTGTTGGGCGTCTCCGCCCCGGCGCAGAGCTGCGCGGTGTGCACATCGTCGGCCGAGCGGATCAGCCCCTCGGTGAGCAGGAAACCGAGCGCCAGGTCCAGGTCGTCGCCGGGAGTACGCATGGTGACGGTAAGGGGTCGCCGACGGGCGGGGCCGGCCATGCCGACCCGGATCTCCAGCGGCTCCTCCACCGCGAGGGCGTCCCCGCGGCGGACCGAGGTGGGGCGGTCGCCGCCCGCGTCGAGGTCGATCCGCAGCACGCCGCGTCGGTCAGTGGCCCGTCCCATCCCGCCATCCTGCCCCGCGCATCCGGGGTGATCCACTCGGCTTCGCCGAAGTCGGGTCGATCGACTCGGTGCCGGCGGCACGGAGTCGATCGAGAGCGCGGACGTCCCCCGGCGGCGGGACGGCTACCGTGGGCCGGTGAGCGCGTACGCGGCGGTGGTGCTGGCCGGCGGTGCGGCCCGGCGGATGGGCGGTGCGGACAAGCCGGCCCGCCCGGTCGGCGGCCGGCCGATGCGGGACCGGGTGCTGGCCGCGGTCGCCGACGCCGCGCCGCGGATCCTGGTGGGCCCGGCGACCGGCGTCCCGGCCGGGGTGCTGGTGACCCGGGAGGAGCCGCCCGGCGGGGGGCCGGTGGCCGCCGCGGCCGCGGGACTGGCCCTGCTGCCCGCGGACGTCGCCGTGGTCGCCCTGCTCGCCGGCGACCTGCCCCTGCTCAGCCGCACCGCGGTCGGCCACCTCCTACGTCACCTCACCGGTCCGCAGGCGGTCGCTCCGGGCCCGGCCGCCGACGGAGTGTGCTTCGTCGACGACGCGGGCCGGCGGCAGACGCTGTGCGGGGTGTGGCGGGTGAGCGCGCTGCGCGCCGCGCTCGACCGGCTCGCCGCCGAGCGGGACCTCGCCGGGGCGGCGCTGCGGGCCCTGCAGCACGGCCTCGCCGTGCGGGAGGTCCCATGGCGCGGGGACGGCCCGCCGCCGTGGTTCGACTGCGACACTGACGAGGACGTACGCCGAGCGGAGGAGTGGGCGCGTTGACGATGATGGACGACTGGGTGACGGCGGCGTGCGCGGAACTCGGCCTCGACCCCGCTCAGGTGCCGGTGTCGACCGTGCTCGATCTGGCGAAGGACGTCGCCCACCAGGTGCTGCGGCCGGGCGCGCCGGTCACCGCGTACCTCCTGGGGGTCGCGGTCGGCGGTGGCGCGGACCCGGCCGGTGCGGCGGCGCGGCTGCGTGACCTGGCCGCCACCTGGCCGGTCGAACTGGGCGCCGAGGGCCCCGGCGACAACCCGGCCTGACCGGCACGACGGGCCGCCCACGGCGGCACCGCCGTGACGACCTGGCGGACGTCACCGTCACCAGTCCAGGTCCAGCCGGCGGAGCCGGTCCGGATCCGCGACGACGTCGATGGCGACGATCCGGCCGCCGGTGACGGTGAAGCCCATCACCGACAGCGGGTTCCCGTCGGCCACCACGACGGCGCCGGCCGCCCCGTTCACCAGCGCCGGCCGGGCGAACGGGGAGAGCCGGCCGAACGTGATCGCCTGGGCGGCCACCGTCCGGGCGCCACTGAACACGGTCGTGTGGCGGGCCCGGGCCGTGCCGCCGTCGGAGCGCAGCACCACCTCCGGGTGGAGTACGGCCACCAGCCCGTCGAAGTCACCGTCGCGCGCGGCGGCGAAGAAGGCGTCGACGACGGCGCGCTGGCGACCGAGGTCGGGATCCGGCACCGGCGCCTGACCGCGTACCCGTCGCCGTGCCCGGCTGGCCAGCTGCCGGGCGGCGGCCGGTGAGCGATCGATCATCGGACCGATCTCGTCGAAGGGCACGGCGAACATGTCGTGCAGGACGAAGGCGATCCGCTCGGCGGGCGTGAGGGTGTCCAGCACCACAAGCAGCGCCAGCCCCACCGAGTCCGCGAGCACGGCCGCCCGCTCCGGGTGCGCCGCGTCCTCGCTGCTGACGACCGGATCGGGCACGTGCACGTCGACCGGGTCCTCGGGCCGGGACCGGCGGGAGCGCAGCAGGTTGAGGCAGACCCGCGCCACCACCGTGGTCAACCACGCGTCCAGGTTCTCGACCTCGTCGGTGTCGGCGCGGCTGATCCGCAGCCAGGCCTCCTGCACCGCGTCCTCGGCCTCGCTGAGCGAGCCCAGCATCCGGTAGGCCACCGCACGCAGCCGGCCCCGCTCCTGCTCGAAGCGCGCGGTGAGCCACTCTGGCTGCGGCATCGGCCCTCCTCCTCGTCCGGAGTGTTCCATGATCAGCTGAACGTGCCGATCCCGAGGGCGACGACCACCGGCGCCGCGTAGATCAGTGGGAAGGGGACGTGCGAGTACGCGCGGGCCCGGAGCACGGTGATGACGGCGCCGGTGAAGTACGCCACCAGGGCGAGCCCGGCCACCGTCCCGATCACCGGTAGGACCAGACCGACCAGCAGGCCGGCCGCCCCGGCGGCCTTGGCGGTGCCGAGCCAGGGCCACCACGAGCGCGGAACGCCGTACTCGGCAAGCGGCTGGACGACCCAGCTGGCCCGGAGGAGGACGGCGACGCCGGAGAAGGCCACCATGGCGGCGGCCAGGAGGGTGACGACGAGCTGCGTGACGGACATCGTGCGCTCCCGTGGCTGTGAGGTTAGGGTTCCTAACCTGCCGACACGCGGCGCGCGGCCGATGTGACAAGGGCGCTGTCCGATCCCGGTCGGGCCCGATTCGCGTCCCCCGGTCCCTCGGTAGGGTGACCTTGACGGACGGAGGCGATCATGACGGCGGACCACCCCCCGAGGCCGGCCGGCGGCCTGCCGGAGCACCACGAGTCGATCCTGCTGGACGAGCCGACCACCGCCGACCTGCGGGCCAAGGTGACGCACGCGTGGCGGGAGTTCGCCCGGGCGCTGGCCGACCGGCTGGCGACACTGCCGGTCGGGGCGCACGTGGAGCTGACCCTCGACCCGACGGCCTCCGGCACCGGTGACGCCGTCTACTCGATAAGCATCGACGTCGGACCCGACGGCAGGATCGCCGCGCGGGCCGTCGGCAACGCGGGGCTGCCGGCGGGTTACCGGCTGGACCGGGCGGCCGTCGCGGACATGGTGGCGCTCGGCTGGTCGCCGCCCGGTGTGGTCGAGGGCTCGGGCGAGCAGTTCGGCCTGGACGGCGACGTGGCCGAGGCGACGAAACTCGCCGCCGTGTTCTCGCGTACGTTGCGCGACGTCTACGGCGCCCCGCATCCCGCCTTCCTCGTCTACCTGATCCACGACGCCGACGGCGAGCCGCTGGAGAGCGGACCGCTCGGCACGGCCCGCAGCGAGTTCGGGGTCGACCGCGACGTCGAGGCCGACCTGGACGAGGCGCTCAAGGCCGCGACACCGGGCACCCAGGACGTGCTGGACCTGGCGGACCGGGTCCGCACGGTGGTCTCCACGATGCTGAAGTCGGATTCGGACCGGCTGCAGGTCGACTCGGACGGGGACATCAACATCCGGGCCGGCTCCGCGATGGTCTTCGTGCGGGTACGCGACAACCCGCCGCTTGTCGACGTCTTCTCCCCGGTGCTGACCGAGGTCGAGCCGACGGAGCGGCTGTACGTGAAGCTGTCCGAGCTGACCAACCGCATGCCGATCGGCCGCCTCTACTGCGCCGACGACACCGTCTGGGCGTCCATCCCGGTCTTCGGCCGCAACTTCCAGCCGACCCACCTGATGCTGGCCGTGCAGGTGATGACGGGCCTCGCGGACGAGTTGGACGACCGGCTGCACGGCGAGTTCGGCGGCAAGCGCTTCTTCGGGGAGGGCGACAAGCCGGTCCGGCGGGACGAGGGCGAGCACCGGACCGGGATGTACCTCTGACGACCTGACGGCGGGTGGAGCCCGGAACCCCGAATGACCGGGCCCCACCCACCGGGGGAGGGAGAATCAGGTCGAGGGGAGCCAGGCGAGGCTCCGCGCGGTCGCCGGGTCGCTGGCCCGCAGGCCCGCCTCCGACACCGTCCACAGCGTGTCGCCGACGAGCAGCGACCGGATGACGTGCGCCCCGGGATGGGACACCCGGCCCTGCTCCGTTATCGCGTCCCCGGCCACCCGCAGCAGTCGTACGCCGTCGTCGACCGGGACGGCTACCAGCCCCGTGCCCGGGTCGTACAGGAAGGCGTGCGGGTCGTGCTCGGCCGCCGACCACGCGTGCGGCCGGTGCCAGCGGTCCACCCGGACCGGCCGGGCCGGGTCCCGGACGTCGAAGAGCGACACCTGCACGCCCTGCACCCGTCCGTTCCGGTCCGCCTCCTGCCCGACGCCGAGCAGCCGGCCGTCGGCGAGCGGGTGCAGGTACGCGGAGTAGCCGGTGATCTTCAGCTCGCCGGTCACCCGGGGGGCGGTGTGGTCGGTCAGGTCGAGGGCGTAGAGCGGGTCGGTCCGCCGGAAGGTCACCACGTACGCGGTGCCGCCGAGGTAGCGCACCGAGAAGATCCGCTCGCCCCGGCCCAGTCCGGTGACCGCGCCGACCCGGACCAGGGCGGCGCCCTGCCGGCGCAACACGTGCACCCCCGACTCCGCGGTGCGCACGTCGCCGCCGGTGGTCGTGGCCACCCGGAGGTGCCCCTCCCACTCCGACAGGGCGTACTGGTTGACGAGCCAGCCGGGCACCGAACCGGCGGCCACGTACCGCGGACGGCCGGCGGCGCCGGTGTCGAACTGGTAGATGTCGGTGACCGACGGACCGGTCGGGCGCACCCACCGGCCCGGCCGCGGCGGCCCGCCCAGGTGACGCTCGCCGGCCAGGTAGAGGCTGGTGCCGGTGCCGTAGACGGTGTCCGCGTCGGCGGCCACGCTGACCGGGTCGCCGTCGGTGAGCCGGTCGGCCGCCAGATCGAAGCTGAGCACGGTCAGCACCGAGGTGCCGGTGGTGGTGGTCGGCCGGCTCAGCCGGTCACAGCCGACCTGCCCCGTCCTCCGTTCGGTTCCGGCGCTCCACTCGTACGCCGGCAGCCACGCGTCGATGCCGGCGGCGGCGACGGCGGCCCGGTTGGCGGCGGTGCGCGCCGCGTCCTCGGCGCCGGGCAGCTCGGGGAACGGCACCTGGGCCGCGGACCGGACCACCACCCGGGCGGTGCCGCCGGTCTGCCGGGCGTCGACCGTGCGGCCCTCGATCCGGTACGTGCCGAGCACCCGGGGCGCGCCCGCGAGGTCCACAAGCACCAGCCGGCTGCCGGTGCGGTCGTGCGGAGGCCCGTCCGGGAGGAACCCGGGCCGTGTCACGGCGGGCCGGCGCAGGCCGAGCTCCACGTCCTCGGTGAGCACCAGGGCGCGGTCGCCGTGCAGCAGGAGGTCGTGCTGCGACCAGCCCTTCCCAGACCGGCTGGCGGTGAGGTCGAGGCGACCGGTGACCTGCCGGCTGGCGGGGTCGACGACGCGGAGTACGCCGCCGGTTACCGTGACGATGCGGCGCCCGTCCGTCTTGACCACGTCCGGCTCGTCGACGCCGCGTTCCTGGACGTTGGTGGTCGAGTGCCCCGGCGCCGAGGTGTCCGCCCGGGCCGCGGTCGCTGACTGGGCGATCGCCTCGCGCCTGACATTCGGCATGCCGAATCGACCGTCGCCGAACCCCCACGGGCCGACGTGTGCGGCGGCCGCGGTGCGCAGCGCGGCCAGCGCGTCGGCACAGGAGTCGAAGGAGACCAGCCGGAGCGCAGCGGGCGGCGCCGGCGGGGGAGCCTCGTCCGGCACTCCCGGCGTGGCGGGCAGCGCCGCACTGCCCGCGAGCAGCGTGAGGGCGAGCAGCGCGCCCGCGACGGCGGTCGACCGAGCCGGTGTCATGCCCACTCCGACGCGACCGCCCCCTCTCCGGTTCCGCCGAAGGAAGGGCCCCTTCTTAACGCCTGCGGTAGAGGAGGGGCCCCTTGTTAACAATCCGCCCCGGGCGGTCAGCCGGACGACGGGCCGACGCCCGGGGACTCCACGAGCCGGGAGAGCACGATGGTGCTGCGGGTGGACGTCACGAAGGACTCGGCCCGCAGCCGCTCCAGCGCCGCCTCCAGGTGCGCGATGTCGGCGGCCCGCAGGTGGACGAGGGCGTCCGCCTCGCCGGAAACGGTGTACGCGCCGACCACCTCGGGGTGCCGCCGGGCGGCCACGCCGATCTGGGCGGGGGTCGTCCGGCCGGCGCAGAACAGCTCCACGAAGGCCTCGGTGGTCCAGCCGACGGCGGCCGGGTCCACGACGGCCGTGAATCCCCGGATGACGCCGGCCGCCCGGAGCCGGTCGACCCGTCGCTTGACCGCCGGAGCGGAGAGTGAGACCCGCTGACCGATGTCGGCGTACGAGGCTCGGGCATCAGCGACGAGCAACGCAATGATTCGCTGGTCCACCGCGTCTATCTGCAACGTTCTGCCTCCGGGAAGCAATGGTTGTGGCTGTTATCGCCGTTCCACGGTACCTACCCTTGGTCACCGTGAAGCAGCAGCGAGTGCCGCGAAAGCGGACATATCTCATGTGCTCGCCCGAGCACTTCGCGGTCGAGTACGCGATCAACCCGTGGATGGACGTCACCGCAGCGGTCGACGCGGAGCTGGCGGTCAAGCAGTGGGATCGGCTGCGCGAGACCCTGGTGGGTCTCGGCCACGACGTGCACCTGCTCAGTCCCGAGCCGGGCCTGCCCGACATGGTGTACGCGGCCAACGGCGCGTTCGTCGTCGACGGCACGGTCTACGGCGCTCAGTTCAAGCACGAGCAGCGGACCGCCGAGGCGGCCGTCCACCGCGCCTTCTACGAGACGCAGGGCTGGCGCTTCATCGCCCCGACGGTCACCAACGAGGGTGAGGGCGACTTCGCGTACCTGCCGGCGGCGCACGGCGGTCTCATCCTCGCCGGGTACGGGTTCCGGACCGATCCCGCCGCCCACGCCGAGGCGCAGGAGGCGCTGGGCCGGCCGGTGGTCTCGCTGCGGCTGGTCGACCCCCGCTTCTACCACCTCGACGTGGCGCTCGCCTCGATCGACGACGGCAACGTCGTCTACTACCCGGGCGCCTTCTCGGCCGCCAGCCAGAAGGTCCTGGCCCAGCTCTTTCCGGACGCGGTGGTGGCCGACGACGCCGACGCCCTCGCGTTCGGCCTGAACCTGGTCAGCGACGGGCTCAACGTCGTCCTCAACAGCGAGGCGACCGGGCTCGCCGGCAAGCTGGAGGCGGCCGGCTACCAGCCGGTGCCGGTCGAGCTGGCCGAGCTGAAGAAGGGCGGCGGCAGCGTGAAGTGTTGCATCGCGGAGCTGCGCCACTAGGGCGCCGGCCGCTTCGGCGAGCACGCGGAGAGGGCCGGTCTCCCGGACGGGAGACCGGCCCTCTCGCTGCGCCTTGGTGGGTTCAGCCGAGCGTGGCCAACTCGGTGATGAGTACGTTGGCCAGCACCTGGCCGTCGAGCTGGACCTCGCGGAGGTACCACTTCTGCTGCGGCGTGCGCGGCTGGTTGAACTGCCACACCCCGCGCGGGCTGTCGATCTGGCCGATCTTGCCGAGGGCGAGGTTCACGTCCTGCGCGGAGGGCGACTCGCCCGCGATCCGGATCGCCTGGTTGAGCACCTGCGCCGCGTCGTACGACGCCATGGCGTAGGTGGTCGGAGAGCTGCCGTGCTTCTTCCGGTACGCCGAGGCGAAGAGCCGGTTGGCCGCGTTGTTGATGTCGGGCGAGTAGTTGAGAGCGGTCTGGATGCCGACGACGTCCTTCTCGTCCTTGAAGCTCTCCAGCACGGTGCCCTCGGTGAGGAAGCCCGGGGCGTAGATCGGGCCGCTGTATCCCTCTTCCCGCAGCTGCTTGATGAACTCGATCGCCGCCGCGCCGGTGTAGAAGCAGAAGACACCGTCCGGCTGGCGCCGGAGGGCAGCCTGGATGTCGCGGCGGAAGGCGGTCTTGCCCGGGGTCCCGGCGAAGTTCTGGGTCCAGGTGACCGGGTCCTTGATCCGCGGGTCGGACTCGCCGAACTCCTGCCGGAAGCCCCGCAGCACGTCCTGAGCGGCCGCGGACTCCGGCATGATGATCGCGATCCGTCGCGGCCCGTCCGACACCGGCAGGCTCCGCAGGTACCGGCCGAGGGCCCGGCCGGCCTCGTCGAGCACGTACGAGGTACGCCAGATGTAGAAGACGCTCTGCAGGTTGGTGGGCGAGGCGTTGGACCCGACCAGCGGCACCCGGGCCTGCTCCACCGTGTCCTTGATGCCGAACATGACGGCCGAGCTGACCACGCCGGTGAGGGCCAGGACGCCCTGCTTGAGCAGTTCATCGACGGCGGCACGGCCGGTCTTCTCGTCGTCGCCCTCCTCGGCGGTGATCAGCTCGGTCGGGTGCCCGCCCAACAGCCCCTGGTTGAGCTCCAGGAAGAGCTGGAAGCCGTTGACGATCTCGGCGCCGATCTCCTTGAGGTTGCCGACCTGCGGTGCGATCAGGCCGATCTTGATCGGGCTGAGCTGCGCCGCGGACTCGGGTTCACTGTCGTCGCCACATCCGGCCACGAGTCCGGCCGTACCGAGCGCGGCCAGCAGTTGTAGGGCCCGCCTGCGGTTCATCTGTGACACCGAGTTCCTTCCGAATGTTTGCCGGGCGGGTTGCGCCCCTCCGGCGTTCTACCTGCTCCGCGACGCTCCGTCAATGCCTAATGATCTTCAAGCGAGAGACCGCAACGCAGTGGATACCTCCGGCCAGGCCGGCGACTCCGGGTCAATGAGACCGAAGTGCTCGCAAGTTGGCAGCTCAACGAGGCGTACATCACCCCCGGCGGCTCGTTCGGCGGCCACGAAATCCCGGCTCATCGCCACCGGCACCTGCTGGTCGAGCGCACCATGGATGACTACGGTCCGTGCTGGGATCGGCACCAACGATCGTGGATCACAGGCCGCGTACCGGTCCGGTACGTCGGCCGGGCCGCCACCGAGCAGCGCGGACACCGCTCCGGAGTCCAGGTCCAGCCGGTGCGCCTCGGCGAGGTCCGTCACCGGGGCCAGGGCGAGGACGCCGCCGACCGCGCCCGGTCGGACCGCAGCGGCGTACAGGGCCAGCTGCCCGCCGGCGGAGTGACCGACGAGGAGCGGCGCGCCGGGCGGCACCTCGCCCGGCAGCGCCTCGGCCGCTAGGCGGGGCAGCTCGGACACCCCGGCCAGGACGTCGGCCAGGGTCCCGGGCCAGCCGCCGTCGGGCTGCCCGGTCCGGCGGTACTCCAGTTGGGCGACCGGGTGACCGAGCGCGGCCAGCGCGCTCGCCAGCGGGCCGGTGTGCCGGCGGTCGTACTCCGCGCGCCAGAACCCGCCGTGCACCACGATCACCAGCCGCCGGGCCGGACCGGTCCCGGCCGGCCGGCGCAGATCCGCGACCTGCTCGGGGTGGTCGCCGTACGCGACGGTGGCGTCCGGGGCCGGCGCGGGGCGGGTGAGCACGGCACGCGGATCGCTGGGCATGCCCGCGACGTTAGCGCGCCGCGACGGTCCCGCGCCGTCCCCACCCGATCGTCGTCGGCCGCCGGTCCCGGGGCGCATCGGGGGGTGCGGCTGGGTAAAGATGGATCCCATGACCGAAGCGCAGTCAGCTGGACAGAACGACGAGCCGGACCAGGACGGCACCGCCCGCACCGGCACCGTGGTGGTGGTCGGGCCCGACGGCCGGCCGGTCGGCACGGTGCAGACCGACGAGGGACCGGGCGAGGACCCGGCCCGCCTGGTCGAGCAACCGGCCAAGGTGATGCGGATCGGCAGCATGATCAAGCAGCTGCTGGAGGAGGTCAAGGCGGCACCGCTGGACGACGCCAGCCGGTACCGCATGCGGGAGATCCACGAGCGGTCGATCGTCGAGCTCAAGGAGGGGCTCGCTCCCGAGCTGCGGGAGGAACTGGAGCGCATCTCGCTGCCCTTCACCGACGAGAAGGCGCCCAGCGAGGGCGAGCTGCGTATCGCGCACGCGCAGCTCGTGGGCTGGCTGGAGGGGCTCTTCCACGGGATCCAGGCGGCCCTCGTCGCGCAGCAGATGGCCGCCCGCGTGCAGCTGGAGCAGATGCGCTCAGGCCGCCAGGCGCTGCCGAGCGGCCCCGGCGGCGTGCTGCCGGGCATGCCCGGCATGGGCCAGCCCTCCGGCGGCGAGGGACACAGCACCGGCCAGTACCTCTGACCAACTGGGCGGCCGGCCGCCACGGCCGGCCGCCACGGCCGGCCGCCACGGCCGGCCGCTCAGCCCAGCCCGAAGACCCGCTCCAGGTACGCGGCCACCCCGTCGGCCGTGTTCGCCTCGGTGACCTCGTCCGCGATCTTCAGGACGGCGTGGTGCGCGTTGGCGACCGCGACGCCCCGACCCGCCCAGGTCAGCATCGGCACGTCGTTGGGCATGTCGCCGAAGGCCAGCACGTCGGCGGGGTCGACACCGTGCCGGGAGCAGTACCAGGCCAGGCCGGCCGCCTTGGTCACCCCCGCCGCGGAGATCTCGACCAGACCGGAGTACGACGAGTGGGTCGCCTCGGCAAGCCCGGCCAGCGCCCCGGCGACAAGTGCGACGAAGGCGTCCGGGTCCTGCTCGCCGGCGCGGGCCAGCAGCTTCACCGCCGGGGCGGAGTGCAGCTCCTCCGGGCTCTCCACCGCCCGGATCGCGTCGTGGTCGGCGTCCCACCGCAGCGGGTAGTGCGGCTCGTGCCGCATCTCCCGGCTGTCGACGATCTCCACCGCGAAGCTCACCCCGGGCACCTCGGCACGCAGCCGGCGGGCCACCTCGGCGAGCAGTTCGGGGGCGAGCGGGTCGGCCCGCAGCACCTCGTCCGTGACGGGGTCGTAGACGACGGCGCCGTTGGCGCAGATCGCCGGCAGCGGCTCGGTGAGCTGGTCGTACACCAGCTTGAGCCAGCGGATGGGTCGGCCGGTGACCAGCACGACCGGCGTGCCCAGCGCGGCGATCCGGGCCAGGACCCCGGCGGTGCGCGGGCTCAGCGTCCGGTCGTCGCGGAGCAGCGTGCCGTCGATGTCGGTGGCGACCAGCCGGGGTGGCTCTCCCATCAGCGGGAGAGTAGTCGATCGAGGTACACCGCCACCCCGTCGTCGTCGTTGCGCAGAGTGATCTCGTCGGCCACCGTGCGAACCGCGGGGTGGGCGTTTGCCACCGCCACCCGGCCCCAACCGGCCCAGGCGAACATCGGCAGGTCGTTCGGCTGATCGCCGAAGACAAGCACCTCGGCCGGGTCCACGCCGAGCCGTTCGGCGACCACGGTGAGCCCGGTCGCCTTGTCGACGCCCGGCGGGCAGATCTCGACGAAGCCCAGGCCGGCCTGGGTGAGCGTGGCGACCTGCGGCGGCACGATCCGCCGAGCGACCTCCAGCAGCTCGTCGACGTGGTGGTCGGCGGTACGCGCGAACGCTTTGATCACATCGCAGGAGAGGCACTCGGCTCGGCTGCGCGCCTCGACCCGGTCCTGGTAGGGCCAGCTCGGGTGGCGATCGCCCCAGAGCGGCGCGTCATGCTCGTCGGACGCCTCGACCATCACGGTCAGCGGACCGACCTCGGCCTCGAGTTCGGCGAGGAGTTCGGCCAGCACGGTGCCGGACAGCCGCTCGTCGCGCAGCACCAGCGGCCCGTCCGGGTCACTCTGGTCGACCACCCGGCCACCGCCGGCCATCACCAGGAAGTCGGCGGCGCGGATGTCGTTGCGGGTCAGCTCGGTGAGCCGGGGCCCGCGACCGGTCGCGCCGACCACCGGGATGCCGGCGGCCCGCACCCGGTCGAGCACCTCGTGGGTGTACGCGGAGACCGTGTCGTCGCTGCGGACGAGGGTCCCGTCCAGATCGGTGGCGATCAGCTTGGGCAGGCCCGGGCGGGTCATCGTTCCTCCTTCGCCCGCCGCCGTCGCGGCCAGCCGTTCCGGTCGTGCGACCCGGCGTGACGGCGGGCAGCAACCGTACCTCGCGGAACCGGTCGCGACCATGGCGTTCAGGCGAATCCGGTGCCAACGGAGAGCACCCGCCGGGTGACCCGGCGCCGGTGGGCGTCGGCGCGGGCGGGCGGGGTCAGACCGGCGGTTCCGGGCGGGCGAACGGGATGGCGGGGCCGACGGTGAGGTCGGCCGGCGGCGGCAGGTCGTCGCCCGGGTCGTCCCGGTGGGAACGGCGTCGCCCGGTGGGCGGCAGCGGCTCGGCGACCTCCGGTGCCGGGGCGGTTGCGGCGGCGGCCGGGGCGAGCAGGAGTGCCGCCCCGAGGAGTGCGCAGGCCAGGAATGCGGTGACGATGCCCCGCCCGTACTCGATGTCGAAGCCGGCCTGCTCGCCGTAGTAGAGGGCGCGCATGTCGCTGTCGCCGATCGTGGTGGTCGCGGCGACGAGCATCGCGAGCAGGCCGGCCGCCAGTGCCAGGCCGGCGATGCGGGCGTTGCCCCGGACGGTGCCGGTGCCGCGCAGCGCGAGGGCGACGGCCACGGCCAGCCCGAGCAGGCCGACGAGGTACCCCGCGCCGAAGCCGCCCACGCTCGAGACCCCTTCGGGCAGGCGGAGCTGTCCACCGTCCGGACCGGCGGTGGGCAGGGTCAGCACCACCCACTCGCCGATCAGCGAGGCCAGCCCGGCGGCGGCCCCGAGGCCGGCGACGACGAAGGGCAGGCGGCGGTCGCGGGCGAGCTCGGCGAGGAAACGCCGGCTCCGGCCGGGCGGCCGGGGATCGGCCCCGCCCCACTCCACGACGGCGGCGTCGTCGGACCGGTCCTCCTGCCGGGGAATCGGAAGATCCTGGGACATGGTGGCACCCCTTCCGGATCGGCGCGCCCTGAGCGGAATCATGACACAGGCGGTGGCCGGCGGGCCGGACCCGCGCGCCCGGGGTGCACCGGCCGGTCGCCCCAGGGCCGGCTTTCGACTAGCGTCGGGTGCATGCCTATCCGTACCGCTTCCGCACGTTGGCAGGGCAATCTCACCGAGGGTTCCGGCACCGTCCGCACCGGCAAGGGCGGCCTGGAGGGGAACTACTCCTTCAAGTCGCGCTTCGAGGAGGGTGAGGGCACGAATCCGGAGGAGCTGATCGGCGCCGCGCACGCCGGCTGCTTCTCGATGGCCCTCTCCAAGCAGCTCGCCGACGCCGGCGCGTCCGGCATCTCGGTGGAGACCACGGCCAAGGTGCACTTCGACAAGACCGACGCGGGCATGACGGTCACCCGGATCGACCTGGAGACGGTCGGTCAGGTGCCCGGCATGGACGAGGCGCAGTTCACCAAGCTGGCCGAGGTGGCCAAGGAGAACTGCCCGATCTCGCGCCTGCTCTCCCCGGGTGCCGAGATCACCCTGTCGGCCCGCCTCGCCTCCTGACCGGGCGTCCGCCCGGAACGAGTGGCCATCCGGCGCTGGATGGCCACTCGTCGCGCGCGCCCCTGCCGGCCGGCGAGTGGGCAGAATGGGTGCCGTGGCGGTGGAGATGAGCCGGGAGCGGTTCGAGGAGCTGGTCGGTGACGCGCTCGACGAGGTCCCGGAGGAGCTGCTCGCCCTGATGAGCAACGTGGTCATCCTGGTCGAGGACGATCCGCCGCCGGGCGAGGACCTGCTCGGGCTCTACGAGGGGCACGCCCTGACCGACCGCGGCTGGGACTACGGGGGCGTCCTGCCGGACCGAATCCTGATCTACCGCAACCCGATCCTGCGCATCTGCGACACCGAGGACGACGTGGTGGACGAGGTCGCCGTCACGGTGGTGCACGAGATCGCCCACCACTTCGGCATCGACGACGACCGCCTGCACGAGCTGGGCTGGGGTTGACCCCACCGCCCCGGTCAGCCGATGCCGCACGTTGCGGACCTCACCTACCGTCGGCGGCAAGGCACCGCGAACTGTAGGAGGCACGTCCATGCGCAGCGAACTCTTCTCCTCGGAGAACCTGGAGAAGGAGTCCGCCCAGCCCGGTATGCGGCTGCAGAACTCCAAGATGCTCAAGATCGAACTCAACGGCGAGGCGATGGCCCGGGTCGGGTCGATGGTGGCCTACCAGGGGCACGTGCAGTTCCAGGCACTCGGCTCCGGCGGGCTCGGCAAGTTCCTCAAGCAGAAGCTGACCGGCGAGGGTGTCCCGCTCATGAAGGTCACCGGCCAGGGCGACGTCTTCCTGGCCGACTTCGCCAAGGACGTGCACATCATCGAGCTGGAGCCGGGTGACGCCCTGTCCATCAACGGCTCGAGCGTGCTCGCCTTCGACGCCAGCCTCCAGTACGACATCCGCATGGTCGGCGGCGCCGGCATGGCCTCGTCGTCCGGGCTGTTCAACTGCGTCTTCAGCGGCCACGGCCGGATCGCCATCACCACCAAGGGCACACCGGTCGTACTCAACGTGGACGCGCCGACCTACGTCGACCCGCAGGCTGCGGTCTGCTGGTCCGCCAACCTGCAGACCGGCTACCACCGCGCGGAGCAGCTCGGCCTGGGCACGCTGCTCGGCCGGCGCACCGGCGAGGCCTTCACGATGAGCTTCGCCGGCCAGGGCTTCGTGGTCGTCCAGCCCTCCGAGGAGCCGCCGGTCATGGGCAGCGGCACCCAGGAGCAGCAGGGCGGCCTCCTCGGCGGCCTGCTCAGCTGAGTTGCCGGGCGTTCCGCCGGCCGGCGGAACGCCCGCTCAGCTCAACTCGCCGCGGCGCAGCCGCGCCAGCCAGGCGGCGGCGTCCGAGTAGTCGGCGTCGGAGAGCCCGGCCGGCGCGGGGACCGGCCGGTCACCCGTCGTCGCGGTCCAGCGGTGCCGCGGGTACGACCCGAGGAACCGCACGTCCGCGCACACCCGGCGCAATCCCTGCAGCGCCTCGCCGAGGCGGACGTCGGCCACGTGGCCGGTGCAGTCGAGGAAGAACACGTACCGGCCGAGTGCCTCACCGGTCGGGCGGGACTCGATGCGGGTCAGGTTGACCCCCCGCACGGCCAGCTCCATCAGCACCGACAGCAGCGCGCCGACCCGGTCGTGGGCGATGTAGACGGCCAGCGAGGTCACGTCGTCCCCGGTCGGCGGCGGAGGCGGGCCCGGCCGGGAGACCAGCGCGAACCGGGTCACCGCGTCCGGATGGTCGGCGATCTTGTCGGCCAGCACCTCGAGCCGGTGCCGGGTTGCGCCGATCGGGGCGCAGATCGCCGCGTCGTACTCGCCGGCCGCGGCGCCGGCCGCGGCGGCGCCGTTGGAGAGCACGTCGATCACGGCGGCGTCCGGCAGGTGCGTACGCAGCCAACCTCGGCACTGGGTGGACGCCTGCGGGTGGGCGGCGACGCTGCGGACCGCGTCGAGGCGGACGCCGGGGCGGGCACCGAGCACGAACTCGACCGGCAGGATCACTTCGCGCGTGATCACCAGCGGGTCGCCCTCGGCCAGTTCGTCAAGCGTCACCCCGACCGCGCCGCCGATGGAGTTCTCCAGCGGCACGAGCGCCGCGTCCGCCTCCCCGGCCCGTACGCTCTCCAGCGCCTCCCCGACGCTGCGGGCGGGCGTGCGGCTGGCCCGCTCCGCGGCGGGGATGGTGCGCAGCGCCTGCTCGGCGAAGGTGCCCTCGGGCCCGAGGAAGACGAAGCGGGTCGGCGGTGTTCCCGGCATGGCGACAGCCTACGCACCCGGTGGGGTGAGCGGGCCGGCGTCGCAGGCCAGGGTGCGGACGCCGACCGGGGCGGTGACCCGGACCTCCACGGTGCAGACGTCGGTCCCGGCGGTGACCAGGCGCGGCGCCGCCCCGGTTCCCCGGGTCACCACCTGCAGCGGCTCGTACCCGGTGACGTCGAGGACGGTGTAGTGCCAGTCCTCCGCGCAGAGCGGGCCGGTCCGCACCCGTACCCTGGCGTCGCGGGGCAGAACGTCACGCCCGCGTACCAGGTCGGTGACCCGCTGGCCGGACGGGCCGGCCGTGCACGCGACGGCGACGAGGCCGCCGGTGGGCGTCGGTGTCGACAGGCCGGGCAGCCCGGTCGGCGCGTTCGTCGGAGGCGCGGTCGGTGTGCCGGTAGGGGCGGGTTGGGCGGTCCGGGCGGTCCGGGTAGGTGTGGGACTGCGCAGCTCGGGCGGGGCGCCGCAGCCCGCGGACACCGCCAGCAGCACCGCGACGGCGGTCAGCCGGTGGCGGCGGGAGGACGGGCGGTCGGTGGCGTGGCGGGGCGGGGTGGGCGGCACGGACGATCCTCGGGGCATCGACGTGGGTCGTTTCGGCCGGAGCGGGCCGAGCCCATCGTAGGAGTATCCGGCGGCCGGGAGAAGCCACCTAGGTGATCACCCGGTGCCCGGCCCGGTCGAGCGCCGTGACCGCCTCGTCGAGGCGTACTGCGGGGACCAGCACGTAGTCGGTGTCATAGGTGGAGAAGGCCACCACGGTGACCCGGGCCTCGGCAAGCGGGTCGACGAGCGCGGCCAGGGTGCCGGAGACCGCGAGGTCGAGCGGACCGGCCACCCGCAGGCAACGCCAGGCGGTCTCGGTCTGCTCGGGCGCCCGGGTGGCGGGGCAGATCACCGACAGGCCGTCGGCCGTCCAGCTCACCGTCACGACGTCGCCGTCGCTCAGCCCGCCCGGCAGGTCGGGCGGCAGGGCGGAGCCGGCCGCCAGGCGGCAAACGGCGTACTCACCCGGCAGCAGAGCGATATCCAGCATGAAGGCACCTTACGGCCTCGGCCGGCAACCGCCCCAGCTTCGTGCGTGCGGCGAACGCCACACGCCGCCGCAGGTCAGACCTCGGAGAAGAAGGTGAGGGAGCCGGCGACGGCCCCGCCGCGGAGAACGGGGGTGGAGATGGCGTCGACGGTGGCGTCGGGATCCTCGGGGGAGGCCCCCTCGATCCGGAGCAGCCCGCGGGCCAGACGGCCGGAGGAGAGGGCGAGCAGCGGCGGGATCTTGTCGATCTCCGGCTCGGCCAGCTCGCCCCGGTTGGCGGTGAAGTCGAGCAGCCGCAGGCCGCCGTCGAGCAGCGGCCGCCCGATCACGTCCTGCGGGGCGCCCAGGCAGAGCAGCTCGCACCCGGACGCGGAGACGGCGACCACCCGGGTCTCGGCGTCGATCAACAGGCAGGGCTCGTCCGCCCGGGAGACGGTCGCGGACCACCGACCGACGTTGTCGGACCCCTGCTCTGTCGGTGTCCGTGCCGTCGGCGCGAACACTTCCGAGAGCGAGAGTTCGACGTGGGCCACCGAGCCTCCTATGTACACCGACGGTCTGTCCACGCTAGCTCGTCCCGTGGCCGGGCGCTGACCGCGCCGAGGCGACCAGGCCGCCGGTGGGTGTTCCAGGCCCGGACCGGGCGGTCGGCGACGGCGCGACCGGCGGGTGCCGGCCGGACCCGGGGCGCGTGGCGTCGCGGCTGACGTTACCGCCGGCCGACCGGCTTGTCAGCGGCCGTTCGGCCCTCCTCGTACCAACGGTAGTCGGCCGCCGGCCGGTAGCTCCCGTTCAGCCACGTGGCCGGGTGCTGCGCGACCTGGGAGAGCTTCTCCGCGGTGGCCGGGCTGATCCGGTTGCCGGCGGCGACGAGCAGCCGGTCCAACTCGCGGTGGGTGGCCATGAGGCAGTCCTTCGGGAGGCCGTAGACGCTGATGACGCCGGACCCGACGAAGGTCAGCACCGGCGTCACCGGAACCGGCAGCCCCACCGCGTCGCTCAGGGCCTTGCTCGCCCGCTTGGCGTCGCGCCGGGCCTCCGCCACGTACGGCGGGCGCTTGCCGTTGATCTGCACGACGTCACCGGCCACCAGGACCCGGGCCCGGCCGTGGTCGGCGATGGTGACCGCGTAGAGCCCGCTCGGGCCGATGGCGAGGAAGCCGGCGCGGTCGTCCCCGCCGTGCTCGCGCAGCAGGTCGATGGCGTCGGTGCGGGGCCACTCGATGACGTGCCACGCCGGACCGAGATGGTCGAGGCGGCCCAGCGCCCGCGCGCCGGCCGCCTCCAGCCGCCGCGCCCCCCGCTCGGCCCGCAGTCGGCGGGCCCACTCCAACGGGGACGGACGGGCCGGTGTGAGAACCCCCGGGGCCTCCGCCCGGGGGTGCGGCACCGCCACGGGCGGCAGTGCCCGGGCGGACGGTACGGCTCGACGAGCGGGGAAGACAGTCATCGCGACCTCCGGCAAAAGGTCCCTCGAAGTTATGTCCCCACTACCCTACGTTGCCGGTCCGGGGGGCCGGCAAGTCGGAGCGCCGGAATGACTGTGGATGAATGCCATATTCACCCACAGTCGTTTTGCCGGATGCCGAGAAACCCTGCCCTACGCTGCCAGAGTGACGCACTACGTGGACAGTGAGGTCGGTCGGCTCGGCACGGTCATGCTGCACCGCCCGGGGCCCGAACTGGCCCGGCTCACCCCCCGGAACAACGATTCGCTGCTCTTCGACGCCATCCCGTGGGTCGGCCGCGCCCAGGAGGAGCACGACGCGTTCGCCGCCGCCCTGCGCGACCGGGGCGTCGAGGTGCTCTATCTGGTGGAGCTGCTCGCCGAGACACTCGCCGTCGCCGACGCCCGCGCCGAACTCACCGAGCAGGTGCTGCGCTCGCCCCGGCTCGGCGACCAGCTGCGCGCCCGGGTCGCCGACCACCTCGCGTACCTCGACCCGGCGGCACTGGCCGACGTGCTCGTCGCCGGGCTGGCCCACGAGGAACTGCGGCTCGGTCGGGACCGTCCGGGTGGCCTGGTCTACACGTTGATGGACCGGCACGATTTCGTCATCGACCCGCTGCCCAACCTGCTCTTCACCCGGGACTCGTCGGTCTGGATCGGCGACCGTGTCGCGGTCACCAGCCTGGCCATGCCGGCCCGGAGCCGGGAGACCACCCTCACCGAGGCCATCTACCGTCACCACCCGCGGTTCGCCGGCACCGAGTTCGTCTACCACCCCTGGCTGGAGCACCTGGAGGGCGGTGACGTGCTGCTGCTCGCCCCCGGCGTGCTGGCGGTCGGGGTGGGCGAGCGGACCACGCCGGCGGGCGCCGAGCGCCTCGCCCGCCAGGTCTTCGCCTCGCGGCTGGCGCACACCATCCTGGTCGTGCCGATCGCCCAGGAGCGCGCCACCATGCACCTCGACACCGTCTGCACGATGGTCGACGTCGACGCGGTGCTGATGTACCCGAACATCGCCAGCACGCTGTCCGCGTACACCGTCATCGCCGGCGCCGACGGCGAGGACCCGCGGGTGGACGGGCCGGCGCCGTTCCTGCGGGCCGCCGCCGACGCGATGGACCTGGACCAGCTCCGGGTGATCGACACCGGCCTGGACCCGGTGACCGCCGAGCGGGAGCAGTGGGACGACGGCAACAACACGCTCGCCCTCGCCCCCCGGCTCTGCGTCGGCTACGAGCGCAACACGGAGACCAACGCGCAGCTCGAGCGGGCCGGCATCGAGATCATCCCGATCGCCGGCTCCGAGCTGGGCTCCGGTCGCGGCGGCCCACGGTGCATGTCCTGCCCCCTGGTCCGCGACCCACTGAAAGGAGGGGCCCCTTCTTAACGTCTCCGGTAGCGGAGGGGCCCCTTCTTAACGCTGTGCCCCTAGCGCAGGGTGAGCTGGCGGCCGAGGAGGCCGTGCCGGGCCCGGCGGGCGGCCGCGTCCAGCGGAGCCGGCTCCGCCAGCGCCTCGGCGTAGCGCTTGGCGAATTCCGCCACCGGCTGCTCCCACTCCGCAGCCGGGGTGTCCTCGGGAAGGTCCCAGACCGGCACGAGGCGGCCGTGCGCGCGGAACATCCCGGCGAACTTCGTCTGCTCCCCCAGCGTCAGCGTGCCGGCCGCGCCGAGCCGCGCCAGCGCGTCCAGGGCGGCGTCCTCGTCGTCGGGGAGCACCCAGCGCACATGCGCCTTCTCCGGCACCTGGCACCAGTACGCGGCGCGCGCCGCGGACAGCCGCACCGTCGGGTAGATGGCCGCGTTGGCCCGCTCCAGGGACGCCTGCACGGTCGGATCGTCCGCCGCGCCGGGGTCGAGCCAGAAGTCGAAACCCTCGTGCAAGGTGATCTCCAGCGGCCCGTCCACCAGCACATCCTGAAGCCGGGGACCGGGACCGGGCAGCGGCGGCACGGCGACCTGCCGGCCCGGCTCGGTACGCAGGGCGCAGAGCAGCGCCTCCGCGAGGTCCCGCGAGACGTCGCCGGACTGCTGGTGCCGCTGCAGGCCGATGAAGACCCGCCCGTCCGGCTTGGTCATCGCCGGAGCCGCCATCGGCAGGACGGTGGCCAGCAGGACCTCCCGCTCGCCGAACTCCGCCACCAGGTCAGGGGCGAGACGCAGCGGCGCGGAGGCGGCCGGCACCAGCTCGCGCAGGGCGATCCACTCCGGCTCGTCGGTCAGCCCCTCGAAGGGCCGGGGCACGAAGACGTCCCGTACCTTCTCGCGCTTCCCGGTCGTGTCCGCGGCCCGCTGGCTCTTTCGACGCTTGCTCACGGTCGGACAGCCTAGAGGCCGGCGCGGGCCGGCGTGGGGCGGACCCGCATCTCAGCACCGCGGAACGCCGCCCCGACCCCGGACGGTGGCCTCAGGCGACCACCAGATCGGGCCGGGCGGTACCGGCCGGCTCGAAGTCGGCCCAGACGCTCTGGCCGAGGCCGTCCCGGTCGACACCCCACCGGTGCGACAGGCCGGACACGATGTGCAGGCCACGACCGTCCATCGCGTCGGGGTCGGCCGTGCGGATCCGGGGACCGGCCGGGGCGCCGCCGTCGGTCACCCGGAGCTGGACGCGGAAACCGGCCGGTGTGGTGCGGAGCCGCCAGGCCACCCGGATCACCCCGCCGGGAAGCGGATCGGCGTGCCGTACGGCGTTGCCCACCAGCTCGGCGAGGACCGCCACCAGGTCCGCCAGCAGGGTCGGCGGCACGATGTCGGCCAGCTCGTCCGCGAGCCGGTGCCGCGCCTGCCGTGCCCCCGTCGCGTGGTGGGGCACCACCACGCACCACGCCCGCTCGGGACCTTCCGTCGACACCGTCGCCCCTCCACACCCCGCCACCGCCGGTCACCCGCGGGGCAGCCGCACCTCTGCGACCGTACCGCCACCGGTCTTCGGTCGGAGGGATACCCATCCATTCTGCTGTTCAACGATCCGGCGGACGAGATAGAGACCGAGCCCGGCACCCGGGAAGCGCCGGCGGTCGCCGGACTCGCCCTGCCAGAACCGGTCGAACGCGCGCTCCACGTGCTCCGGCCGGATGCCGATGCCCTGGTCCGCGACCCGTAAGGAGACGGTCTGCCCGTCGCCGCCCCCGGTGATCGTGATCGGGCTGCCCGGGGGTGAGTACTTGCCGGCGTTCGTGCACAGCTCGGTGAGCACCGTCGCCAGGCTGGCCCGGTGGCCGAGCGCCTTCGGCAGGTCGGCCGGCAGGTCGAGCGTGATGCGGTGCCGCAGCTCGGCGGGGAGGTCGGCCACCGCCGTCCGCAGGGCGTCGCCCAGGTCGTACGGGGCCGGTGGCTCCTCGCCGGGTCCCCCCTCGGTCGCTGAGGAGAGCAGGCGGTCGACCAGGCGGGCCAGTTCGTTGGCTCGCTGGCCGATCACGCGGGCGGCCATCCGCCGGTCGGCGTCGGTCAGTGACTCCCAGTGGTCGGTGAGGGTGTCCGCGTACCCCTTGATGACGGTGACCGGCGTGCGCAGCTCGTGGCTTGTCACCGCGACGAACAGGTCCCGGTCGTTGTCGCGGCGCTGCTGGTCGGTGATGTCGCGGAAGGTGACCACCCGCAGCGTCCCCGGGCCCGGCAGCTCCCCCGACGTGATCCGCAGCCAGCGGCCGTCCGGCAGCCGGTGGTCGAGGACCTGACCGGGCGGGGGCAGCGGGAACGGCAGCGGCTGGTTGAGGGCGTCGCCGGTGGGACGGCCGGTGACCTGGGCGGCGGCCGGGTTCCAGAGGCGAACGTGGCCGTCCCGGTCGACCACGGCGAGCCCGTCCGCCATCGCGGCCACGACCGGCCCGTCGCCGTGTACGGGAAGGCCGCTCTGGTCGCCGTACATGTGGGCGATGCAGGAGGCGATGTAGCCGGCCACGCCGTGCTGTTCCGGGCCCGGGCCGTCGCCGTCGGCCGGGTACAGGGCGTGCAGGCTGCCGACCGTGAGGCCGCCGATCTCCGCCCGGGCCGCCACCATCCGGCACAGTCCCCGGTCGGCGAGTTCGTCGCTGAGCTTGCCGGTGAGGCGGTCCGTGTGGACCTGGCGTACCCGCGGCCCGGAGAGCAGGCAGGCGGTGTCCGGGTCGTCGGCCGGCAGGGGGCGGCCGATCGTCCATTCGGCGGCTCCGGTGGCGGCGATCACGCGGCCGCCGGTGGGCGCGAACTCGACGAACGCCATACCGGACGCGCCCAGCGCGGTCTGCGCGACCCGCAGCAGCTGGCTGAGCACCGGCAGTCCGGCCTCCCCAGAGTTGATCATCTCGATGACCACGGTGTGGCCGGCGATGAGAGCGGGAAAATCCGTGCGCTCCGGCATGCCCCCGAGTGTGCCCCGTCGATCGGATTCCTGGACATCCCCGTTCCGGCCGGGTGAGGGTGAGGGTGAGGTGTTAACAAGGGACCCTTCCACCACCGTAGGCGTTAACAGGGGGCCCTTCCTTACCCCTCGATGCGGGAGAGGGCCTGTGCCGGCCGGTCGGTGATGATGCCGTCCACCCCGGCGGCCAGCACCAGGTCCAGGTCGGCGGGGTCGTTGACGGTCCAGACGTACACCTGGTTGCCGGCGGCGCGCAGTGCGGGGACCAGATCCGGGCGGGCCCGCACCAGCGCGATGCCGGGACCGGCGATCCGCGCCCCGAAGGGCAGGCGGCCCACCCGCAGCCGGCGCGGCAGCACCTCCAGCAGCAGGACGGTGGGCAGCGCCGGGGCCAGTTCGCGGATGCGGCGTACCGCCAGCAGGGAGAAGGACATCACGGTGACCTGGACCGGATGTTCGGGCCGTGGCTCGGTCAGCCCGTACCGGTCGAGCAGCGCGACGAGCCGTCGTTCGACGTCCCGGCCGTACCGGGACGGGTGTTTCGTCTCGATGAGCAGGCGGACCGGTCGCCGGGCGGTCCGGACAGCGTCCAGCAGCCGCTCCAGGGTGAGCAGCCGGGTGTGCGACTCGTCCAGCACCTCGTCACCGTCGGCCGGTGCGCATCCCGGGTGCCAGGACCCGAAGTCGAGCGCCTCCAGTTCGGCGAGGGTCCGGGCGCTGACCAGCCCGCGGCCGTTGCTGGTGCGGTCGAGGCGGCGGTCGTGCACGCAGACGAGATGCCCGTCGCGGGTCAGCCGGACGTCGCACTCCAGCCCGTCGGCGCCCTCGTCGAGCGCGCGCAGGTACGCGGCGAGGGTGTGCTCCGGTAGGTCGTACGACGAGCCGCGGTGCGCGAAGACCAGGGGGCGGCCCATGCGCGTGCCCCGGTCAGAGGACCCGGCCGGGCTGCCCGTCCTCGCCGACCACCGGGCGGCCGGCGGTGGCCCATTCGCCCATCCCGCCGTCGACGTTGCGCACCTGCTCCCAGCCGTTGCGCATGAGGTACGCGACGACCTGGGCGGAGCGCCCGCCGGATCGGCAGATGACCGCCACGTCGCGGTCGGTGGGCACCTCGGCCAGCCGGGACGGCAGTTCCATCATCGGCAGGTGGTGGGCGCCGGGGGCGTGGCCGGCGGCCCACTCGTCGTCCTCGCGGACGTCGAGCAGGTACGTGTCGTCGGTGATCTCGGGAACGGTCACGGTGGGTACGCGGGGTCCGAACACGATTACCAAGCCTAGGGCCTCGCTCCCGCCGGGGCGCGCGTCGGGACTCCGACACCCGCCCAGGTGGGGCGGGTGTTCACAGCCGGGTGACCCAGCGTGGGTTGGCCCGCGCCCACTCCGGGACCCGCCGACCCCGGACGGCCTCGAAGAGCCCCGCGCCGCCGTTGTCCAGCACCACGTACGAGACCTGGCCGATGGTCTGCGGGCGGGACGGCACCTGCACCCCGCGCAGGGCGTCCGTCGGCAGGTTGCGCAGCGCCATCACCAGGTCCTCCAGGGGTACGCCGTTGGTGTCCACGGTCAGCGACCCACCCACCGCGCGGATCAGCTGGTCCAGCTTCACCGGGTTGGTCCGCAGCGACGTCTCGGAGGTGCGTTCCAGCACCGCCCGCAGCAGTTGCTGCTGGTGCGTCTGCCGGTCGTAGTCGCCGCCCGGCAGGTCGTAGCGCTGCCGGACGAAGTCCAGGGCGGTCCCGCCGTCCATCTGCTGGCATCCGGGTGTGAAGACGCGCCCGGTGTGGATCGAGCGGACCTCGGTGTCGACGCACATGCGTACGCCGCCCAGGAGGTCGATGATCTCGCGGAATCCGGAGAAGTCGATCAGGGCGGCGCCGTCGAAGCGGAGCCCGGTCAGCCGGGCCAGGGTGGCCGAGAGCAGCCGGGTGCCGGACAGCCCGCCGCCGCCGTGCTCGTACGCCGCGTTGATCTTGTCCTGTCCGCCGCCGTACCCGGCCGCCGCCGGGATGGCGACCAGCAGGTCCCGGGGTACGGAGACGAGGAAGGCCTCCCGCCCGCCGGCGGGTACGTGCACGATGAGGATGGTGTCCGACCGGCGGTCGGCGTCGTCGCTGCTCCGCCAGCGGTCGGTGCCGACCAGCAGGTAGTTGAGGGGCCCGTCCAGGTCGGTGCGGTCCTGGCGGGCACTGGCGTCGAGCAACTGCTCCTTGACCACCGCCCGGTCGTACCGATCGGTGAGCACCCGGAGACCGGCCACGGCGAGCCCGGCCAGCAGCACCAGGGCGAGGCCGAGGCCGAGCAGGACGCGGCTCCAGCGGGGCCGTACGGGCCGGACGCCCGAGCCGGCCCGCTTCCGTCCGTCCCCCGACCTGGACGTGGTTCCTCCCCGCCACCCGTACGTGAAACCTGTTCACGTAAGGCTACGGTCGGTGCGCCCCCGGCCGGGGCGGTTTCGGCCGATCCCCCCGGTTCACTTCCGGGTGGAGAGAACCTCCGGGTTGGCGACCACGAACTCGGCAAGCCGGTCCTCCTGGACGGCGCGGAACATCTCCAACGTCTGCTCGCTGAGCGCCTCGCGGTTGTTGCCGTTGCCGTTGAAGGTGCCGCCGTTCGTGCGCAGCATCGTGAGGTCGCTGCCGCCGACCCCGCGCATGGTGAAGATGAAGTCGGCGACCGGCACGCCGCCGGTGTCCAGGACGAACGCGTCGCCCGCGGCCTTGATGAGTTCGTTGATCTTCGTGGGGCTCCGCAGCGTGCCGTTCTGCGTCGCCTTCTTCGCCATCGCCTTGATCAGCTGCTGCTGGTTCTGCTGGCGGTCGTAGTCGGCGTTCTTGAGGCCGTAGCGCTGGCGGGAGTAGTCAAGCGCCGCCCAGCCCTCCATCTCCCGGCAGCCCTTCTTGTGCACCACCGGCGTCCGCGGCTTGCCGGTCTTCTTCGCCTCCGCGTTCCACATCGGCTCGCCGTCGACGAACGACATGTGGTGGGACTTGACCTCCTGGCTCACGCAGATGCGGACGGTCCCGAGGGTGTCGATGATGCGCTTGAAGCCGCCGAAGTTGATGATCGCCGCGCCGTCGAAGCCGACCCCGGTCATCTGCTTGATGGTCGCCGCGGTGAGCTGGGCGCCACCCTCCCAGCCGCCGCCGTTGCGGGCGCCGGCCTGGAACGCTGCGTTGATCTTGTCGACTCCGCCCGGGTAGCCGCTCTTCTTGAACGCCGGGATGCGGGCCTCGGTGTCCCGGGGGATCGAGATCAGGTACGCCTGGTCATGGGTCGCCGGGATGTGCAGCACGATGATGCTGTCCGCCCGTACGTCGTCCGGGGCCCACGACTCGCGCGCGTCCACCCCGAGCAACAGCATGTCGATCGGGCCCTTGAGGTCGGCACCGCCCTCCGCGTCCGACTTGCCGGCGTCGCCGAGCAGGTTGCGCTGGTCGATGTTGCCGGTCGCCTGGTCGATCATCACCTTGCCGCCCACCAGCGCGACACCGCTGGTCAGCATCAGGACCGCGCCGAAGATCAACGTGAGCCGCGCCCAGAGCGGTTCCTTGCGCCGGGGGCGCTTGCGGGCCGGGGGTGCGGCGGGCGGGCGACCGCCGGGCTGCGCGGGGATTGTGGCGGAGATCCGGGCCGAGGTGCGGGGTGTCTCCAGTGCCGGTGGGCGGCCGCTGGTATGAACCGGCATGCATGCTCCAGCTGGATGATCGGGGGGCGGGATCACTGTACGGACGCTTTCCCGTCCTGGCGAGTTCATCCAGGGGTCAAAATGCCGTCATCCCGGCTGTCCGGTCCGAAAATCATCCGAACGGATGGGTGAGTCCGACCGGTCGATGGCTGGCCGCCCAGGTCTGTCGGGAGGCCAGCCGTCCGCCGGCGCCGAGGTGATCAGTTGCCGTCGACGGATTTCTGGTTCGCCTTGACCCAGTCCGTCATGGTGTCCGCGGACATCGCCTTGTACATGGCGAGCGCGTTCTCCCGGTCGGAGACCACGACGGACTCGCCGTTGATGGTCTGGCTGCCGTTGTGCGGGCTGGTCACGAAGGTCAGATTCTCCCCGCGCAGGCTGCGGAACTGCACCGCCATGTCGACCAGGGAGAAACCCTCGTCGACGGTGACCGCGGCGGTCACCGCCTTCAGGAAGTTGTTCAGCTTGACGGGGTTGGTGAGCGTACCGGTGCTTGCCGCCTTGTCCATCAACGCGCGGAGGAACTCCTGCTGGTGCCGCATCCGGTCGAAGTCGCCGCGCGGGAACTGCTTGCGCTGCCGGATCCAGTCGAGCGCCTCCTCGCCGTTCATGTGGTTGACGCCCTTGGTGAAGGTCCGGTACGGCTTGTGGATCGAGGTGATCGTCTTCTCCACCGTGAGGTCGACCCCACCCAGCGCGTCGGTGACCTCCTTGAACCCGGCGAAGTCGATCGCCATGACGTGGTCGAGGTGGACGTCGGTGAAGCACTCCACGGTGCGGACCGCCAGGGGCAGTCCGCCGAAGGCGAAGGCCGCATTGATCTTCGCCCGCTGACCGGAGCCGCAGTCCGCGCCGGCGCTCTCCGGGATCGGCACGTACAGGTCGCGCGGGATCGACACCAGGTAGGCCTCCTGGTGGTTGCTCGGGATGTGCATCACGATGATCGTGTCCGCGCGCCACTTGCCGGCCTCGTTCACCGGGGCGTCCGGGTCCCGCGAGTCGCTACCCACAAGCAGGATGTTCAGCGCGCCGTCGACCGACTTGGCCGGCCGGCCGCCGGTGATCTGGGAGAACGGGTCGGTGCGCGCCAGGTCCTCGTTCAGGCCGCGGGCGTAGAACCAGGCACCGGTGGCGCCGAGCAGCGCCAGCACCAGCACGGCGACACCCGCCACCAGGCCGATCCGGCCCCAGCGTGGCCGCGGCCCGCGCCGCTCCGGCCGGCCGTGGCCGCCGCCCCCGAAACCGCCGGGGCCACCCGGGCCGGTGGGGCCGCCAGGGCCACCCGGGACCGGTTCGTCGGCCTGTGACGGGTACCAGCGGGTCTCGGCCCGGGCGCGGCCGGCGGCGCCGGAGCCCGGCACCGGGGCGCGCCCGGCGCTGCGGTGCAGGTGCGGGAGCGGGTAACCGGCGGGCGTGGTCGCTGACATGTAACTCAGGGTACGTACGTCCGGCCACCACCGCCCTGAACCGACGCGGGCGTCGCCACCGCTCGTCGCGGACCGGCTACCCTAGGCGCTCGCGGAAGTACTCGATCGTGCGTCGCAGGCCTTCCTCGGGCGCCACCCGGGGTTCGTACCCGAGGAGTTCCCGGGCGCGGGTGAGATCCGGCCGGCGCATCTCCGGGTCGTCGGCGGACCGGGTGATGTAGGTCACCTCGGAGCGGCTGCCGCACAGTTCCACGATCGTCTCGGCCAGCTGCCGCATGCTCATCTCGTGCTCCGTCCCGCAGTTGATCGGGCCGGTCTCGGTCGAGTCGAGCAGCAGCAGGATGCCCCGCACCAGGTCGTCGACGTAGCAGATGGAGCGGGTCTGGTTGCCGGTGCCGTGCACGGTGATCGGCTCGCCGCGCAGGGCCTGCGAGATGAAGGTCGGAATGGCCCGCCCGTCGTCCGGCCGCATCCGCGGACCGTACGTGTTGAAGATGCGGACGATGGCGACGTCCACACCCCGGCTGCGGTGGTACCCCATCGTGGCGGCCTCGGCGAACCGCTTCGCCTCGTCGTACACGCTGCGGACGCCGACCGGGTTGACGTTGCCCCAGTACGTCTCGCGCTGCGGGTGCTCCTTCGGGTCCCCGTACGCCTCGGACGTGGAGGCCATCAGGAACCGGGCCCCGTCGGCGGCCGCGCGGTCGAGCAGGTGCAGGGTGCCGACCGAGCCGATCCGGAGGATCTCCACCGGCAGCTTCTCGAAGTCGGTCGGGCTGGCCGGCGACGCCATGTGCAGGATGGCGTCGAACCGCTCGGTGAGCGCAGGATGGGGCGGCAGCCCGTCGGAGACGTCGGCCTCGACGAGCGTGAAGGTCGGCGTGTCCGCCAGGTGGGCGACGTTCTCCTTCGAGCCGGTGACGAAGTTGTCCACCGCCACGACGGTGCAGCCACGGCCGATCAGGGCATCCACCAGATGCGACGGCACGAAGCCCGCGCCGCCGGTGACGAGGATGCGGTGACCGGGCCCGAAGCGCTGCACAACGTTCATGGCGGTCAGCCTACCGAGCCCCCCGCCGCCGGGCGCGAAAGGAAGGGCCCCCTGTTAACGCCTCGCGTTGTACAGGGGGCCCCTCTTAACAGAACCGCCGGGCGGGCCGGCGCACGCCGCACGGCCCACCCGGGGTGCTCAGTGCGCGCCCGCCCCGGTGAGCGACCGCACCTCGAGTTCGGCGTACTTGTCCTCGTCACGCTCCTTCGAGACCAACGTGCCGATCCACCCGCAGAGGAAGCCGAACGGGATGGAGAGGATGCCCGGGTTGGACAGCGGGAACCACTGCCAGTCCTGCTCGGGGAACATCGAGGTCGGCGCCCCGGAGACGACCGGGGAGAAGAACACCAGGAACACCGCGGCGAACAGGCCGCCGTAGATCGCCCAGACCGCGCCGGAGGTGTTGAACCGCTTCCAGAACAGGCTGTAGAGGATCGCCGGCAGGTTGCCGGAGGCGGCCACCGCGAAGGCGAGCGCCACCAGGAAGGCGACGTTCAGGTTCTGGGCGAAGATCGACAGTACGATCGAGATCGCGCCGATCACCAGGGCGGAGATCCGCGCCACCGCCACCTCCTGCCGCTCCGACGCCTTCCCGTCCTTGATGACGTTGGCGTAGAAGTCGTGCGCCAGGCTGGACGAGGAGGCGAGGGTCAGACCGGCGACCACCGCCAGGATGGTCGCGAAGGCGACCGCCGCGATGATCGCCAACATGGCCGCTCCGCCCAGGTCGCCGCCGAAGAAGTCGATGCCCAGCGCCTCGGCGAGCTGCGGTGCCGCAGTGTTGCCCGCCCGGTCCTGCGCGGTGATCGCCTCGCCACCCACCAGCGCCGCGGCACCGAAGCCGAGGGCGAGGGTGAGCAGGTAGAAGGTGCCGATGATGCCGATCGCCCAGAGGACGCTCTTCCGGGCGGCCTTCGCCGTCGGCACGGTGTAGAAGCGGATCAGGATGTGCGGCAGACCGGCCGTGCCGAGCACCAGCGCGATGCCGAGCGAGAGCAGGTCCATCTTGCTGTAGAAGGTCTTCAGGGCGTCGCCCTCTGTCTCGACGCCGTAGCGGAGCCCGGGTTCGAGGAAGGCCGCTCCCTTGCCGGAGGCCTCCGCCGCGTCGCCGAGCAGCCCGGAGAGGTTGAACTTGTACTTCGCCAGCACCAGCACCGTCATCAGGATGGCGCCGCCCATCAACAGGAACGCCTTCACGATCTGCACGTAGGTGGTGCCCTTCATGCCACCCACCGTCACGTAGATGATCATCAGGGCGCCGACCATGATGATCGTCGCGACCTTCGCGGCGTCGGCGTCCATGCCGAGGAAGGTGGTGCCCGGCTGGATGCCGAGCAGCAGGGCGACCAGGGCGCCGGCGCCGACCATCTGGGCGAGCAGGTAGAAGATCGACACCGTGATCGTGGAGGCCGCCGCGGCGGTCCGGACCGGGCGCTGCCGCATCCGGAAGGCCAGCACGTCCGCCATCGTGTAGCGGCCGGAGTTCCGCAGCAGCTCCGCCACCAGCAGCAGGGCCACCAGCCACGCGACCAGGAAGCCGATCGAGTAGAGGAACCCGTCGTAGCCGTACAGGGCGATGATGCCGGCGATGCCCAGGAACGAGGCCGCCGACATGTAGTCGCCGCCGATCGCCATGCCGTTCTGGAAGCCGGAGAAGGACCGGCCGCCCGCGTAGAAGTCGGTGGCGGTCTTGGTCTGCCGGCTGGCCCACACCGTGATCGCGAGCGTCACCGCCACGAAGACCAGGAACAGCGTGATGGTCAGGTTCCGGGCGGTGGTGTCGCCCGCCTCAGCCGCGAGGACCATGCTCATGGGTCACCTCCCCGATCTCGGCGCGGATCCGGTCGGCGATCGGGTCGATCTTCCGGTCGGCGTACCGGGAGTAGAGCCAGGCGATGAGGAAGGTGGAGACGAACTGGAGCAGTCCGAACACCAGCGCGACGTTGATGTTGCCGACGAGCTTCGTGCCCATGAAGTCCCGCGCGTACGCGGAGAGGATCACGTAGAGCGCGTACCACAGGAAGAACGCGACGGTCATCGGGAAGACGAAGCCGCGCAGCGCGCGCCGTAACCCGGCGAACTCGTCCGACCGCTGTACGGCCAGATAGCGTTCCGCCGCCGATTCGGCCGGGGCGGACGCGGGTGTGTCCGTGGACATCTGTGGATCACCACCTTCACAGGCATCGGGGAGTTTCGCGCACCGTAAGGAGCGCACTCCCGACCCGGGAAGCGTGAGATCGGCATCGGTCGTCGGCTGCGCCGAACGGCACTGTGGCTGCGCCGAGTGACGCCGGTCACTCCGGTGACCGGTCGACGGCCAGGGCCCCGGCCGCCGCGCCACTCCGGTCCGGCGGGCGGCCTCGCCCGTCCTGGCGGCTCAGGTCAGCTCGCGGTACCGGCCCCGGTAGTGCAGCAGCGGGTCCGTCTCCTCGGCCAGGTCGACGGTCTCGATCGTGGCCTCGACCAGCAGCCCCCAGCCGTACTCCCGCGCGGTGTCGAGCCGACACCCCGCCCAGCCGCCGGCGTCCGAGGGGACCGGGCCGTAGGGCGTCTCCGTCCACGCGCCGGTGGCGAAGAGGCCGCCCGGGGCCGGGAAGAGTCCCGCGAACCGGTCGGCGAGCTGCCGGTGCGCGGGGCCGAGTGTCGCCACCGCGAAGCGGCCGGCCGTCTCGGCGGCCGCCCACAGGTCGGCCTCCGGGTCGATCAGGCCGAGCAGCCGGTCCGGCTCACCCTCCGCGACCAGCGTCGAGGAGACCGTCAGGCCCGCCGGGCCGGGCGCCGTCCAGAGCGTCACCGGCGCCGCCAGGCGACCCCGCAACCGGCGTACGGGGGACCGCAGCCCGGCGGGGACGGCGAACGGGTCGGTGTGGTGGATCTCGGCACCCGGCTCATGATTCACGTGGAACATTCTGCCGTCCCGACCCCGCGCCCAGCGCCAGTTAGGTGCCACGATGATCAGATGATGTCCTGCTGGGCCGAACCCCGGCGTCTACCCCAGCAGAGCATCATCCGATCATGGGCCGGCCGCCGGCTGCGAGCGCGAGGCGGGGCGGTTCAGCCGGTCGTGAGTGAGCGGCGGGCCGCTTCGAGCACCTCGGCGTCCGCGCAGCCGGCGGCGTACCCGGCGATCCGGCGGCGGATGTCCCGCTCGAGCAGCCAGACGCCGACCCGGTCGGCGATCGGGCGCAGGAACGCCGGCCGGCATCGGAAGCTGTACCGCCAGGTGGCGACGGTGTGGCCCGGTTCGGCCGCCGGGGCGAATCGCCACCCGCCGGCGAACAGCTCGAAGAACCACGGGCCACGCACCATCTTCATGCCGACGTTCGTCGGCGGCGCGAACGAGACGTACTCGCTCACCATGACCAGGCCGTGTCGCGAGCGGGTGAAGGTCCGCACCCCCTTGCCGGGCCGGGTGGCGCCGTCGACGAAGTGCTGCTCGCGGACGAACGGGTCCCACCGGTAGCGCACGGGGGCGGTGGTCTGCGACACCGCGAAGGCCAGTTCCGGCGGGACCGGCACGGTCGCCACCGCCTCGACGACAGGCATCATCGCATTGTGCCGCCGCCGGGCAACCCGTACATCCTCAGCGCCGGGGCGTGACGGTCGCCAGGAGTTCCGGCTGCCGGCGGTCCAGCACGTCACCGGCCAGGTACGCGCCGAGCAGCGCCGCCCCCAGCCCGTACGCCGCGCCGACCGGCAGCGCCAGCCACAGCCATGCGTCGCCGAGCAGCGCGGCGGCCACCACCATCGGGACCGCCAGGGCGGCCGAGGCGACCATCGACAGTAGGGCCAGGAAGCTGCGGGCCACCCCGGCGCCGCTGTTCAGCGCGAACGGGTTGCTCGTCTCCGGCAGCGAGTACGCCCCGAGCACGGAAAGGAAGGTGTTGACGGCGAGCCCGGCGCCGTAGGTGGCGAGCAGGCTGCCCGCCGTCAACCCGATCCAGCCCGGCCGGCCCAGGATCAGCGCGAGCACCACGGAGACGACCACGACCAGCGGCAGCACGTACAGCGAGAAGGCCGCCATCCGGGCCCGCAGCTCCACCTTCCCCGGCACGGCCGCGACCACGTGGGCCGCGTACGCGCTGCCGTCGAAGCCGAACTGGTTGGCCAGGGTGACCGCGGCGAGGACGCCGACGAACAGCATGGACAGGCTGACCAGCAACGGCGATGACGTGTCCGGTGCGCCGAAGCCGCCCTCGCCCTCGAGCACGCCGGAGCCGCCCAGGTTGACCATGGCCGGCACGAACAGACCGATCACCGCCAGCGTGATCAGGTTCGCCCGCCGCCGGGCGTCCCGCCACCAGTACCGCGCCTCCCGTACCACAAGCGCCCCGAACCGGTCCCGGGGCAGCCAGCCGAGCGCGCGGGGGAAGAATCCGGTCACGGCGGTGCCGGTCGTCTCCGCCCGGGCCGGGGCCCTGCCGCTGCTCGCCGCGCCGACCATCGCCGACTCCAGCGACCGGGACCACCAGGCCAGCAGCGCGAGCACAGCGAGGGCGGTGATCAGCAGCTTGGCCGGCGCGGCCCACGCCCGGCCCTGCGCCACGTCGATGCCGACGGTCCACGGCGCGCCGAACGGCGTCCAGCCGACCACCGTCGCGACCGAGGTGAACCGGTTCCAGTCCGCGTTCCGCAGCGCGGCGGTGGCGGCGATCTGCAGGGGGGCGATCAGCGCGGCGACCACCGCGAGCAGGACGGCGGCCAGGTCGCGGACCCGGCGGGAGCGCAGCATGGTCGCGAAGGCACTGGTGACCGCCCGCGCGGCGGCGACGCAGAGCAGCAGGCCGCCGACCACTCCGACCGCCTGGACCAGAGCGGCGGACCAGCCGCCGAGCGCGCCCGCGGTGACGACCAGGCCGGAGAGCGCCAGCAGTACGGCGACCGCCGGAACACTCACCAGCGCCGCGGCGAACAGGCCGGTGACCAGCGTCCGGCGGGACAGCGGAAGCAGCGCGAACCGGGCCGGGTCGAGCGTCTCGTCGACGCCGAAGAAGACCAGCGGCAGGAGCAGCCAGCCCAGCACCGTCAGCCCGCCGCCGAACGCCGCGACCAGCAGCGCGTACCGGTCGCCGTCGGCGAGCCCGGGGGCCGCGAAGAGGAAGAAGCCGGTGGCGGCGAACCAGAGGCCGCCGAGCACGCCCACCACGAAGAGGGCGATCCGCCAGCCCTGGCCGCGGAAGTTGTTGCCCATCACCCGCAGCTTCAGCCGGACGAAGTGCCGGGCGGACACGACCCGGGCCGGCGCCGCCGGCTCGGTCACTGCGACAGCCACGCCAGCTCCTCGCCGGTCGCCGTGCGCCCGCCGACGACCTCCACGAAGACCTGCTCCAGGGAGCGGTCGCCGCGTACCTCGTCGAGCGTGCCGACCCGTTTGATGGTGCCGTCGGCGAGGATCGCGACGTGCGAGCACAGCCGCTCCACGACCTCCATCACGTGGCTGGAGAAGACGACCGTGCCGCCGCCGGCCACGTACCGCTTCAGGATGTCCCGGATCAGCGCCGCCGACACCGGGTCGACCGCCTCGAACGGCTCGTCCAGCACGAGCAGCCGGGGCCCGTGCAGCAGCGCGCAGGCCAGGCCGATCTTCTTCTTCATGCCGGCCGAGTAGTCCACCACCAGCGTCCGCCCGGCGTCGCCGAGCGCGAGCACGTCCAGCAGTTCCGCCGCGCGCTGGTCGACCACCGCCGGGTCCATGCCGCGCAGCAGACCGTGGTACGCGAGCAGCTCCGCCCCGCTGAGCCGGTCGAAGAGGCGTACGCCGTCGGGCATGACGCCGAGCAGCTGCTTCGCGCGGACCGGGTCGGCCCACACGTCGTGCCCGAGCACCCAGGCGCCCCCGGCGTCCGGCCGGAGCAGGCCCACCGCCATCGACAGCGTGGTCGTCTTGCCGGCGCCGTTCGGGCCGAGCAGGCCGTAGAAGGAGCCGGCCGGCACGTCGAGGTCGACGCCGGCCACGGCGATCTTGCTGTCGAAGCGCTTGGCCAGACCGCGCAGCGCGAGGGCGGGTTGCTCAGCAGTCATGGTTACGACCGTATCCGCCGGCGACCAGCGGACCGCTCCCGCGCGAGGATGAGCCGCGGTCATACCGGAGGCTTACCTGTCCTCGCGGGCGCCACCCTCAGCGGTGTTAAGAAGGGGCCCTTCTACTACCGGGCGGTTTCTAGGGGTCGTTGCAACACGTGGTTTGTGTTGATCAGGCGGTGAGCAGTTTATGCAGGCGCTCGGCTGGGGTTTCCCAGCCGAGCGTTTTGCGTGGGCGGCCGTTGAGTTCGGCCGCGACGGTGTTGAGGTGTTCGCGGGTGTGGATTGCGAGGTTGGTGCCTTTGGGGAAGTACTGCCGTAGCAGGCCGTTGGTGTTCTCGTTGGAGCCGCGCTGCCAGGGGCTGGCCGGGTCGCAGAAGTAGACGGGGACGTCGGTGGCGATGGTGAAGGAGCCGTGGGCGGCCATCTCGGCTCCCTGGTCCCAGGTCAGCGAGCGCACCAGGTGGG
>NZ_JBEORU010000018.1:0-124066 GCF_040302465.1 Micromonospora sp. NPDC126480 | reverse complement strand
CGGCCACCAAGACCAACGACTAGCAAAGATCAACCAGCAGAGGGGGTTCGTTTTCAGCCGTCGTCAAGGGGTCCGTTTTCGGCCGTCGTTGACACCGGCGATCCCGCAGTCGTTCTCGTCCGCAACACCAAGGACCGTGACGGGGGCACCCTCTCCTTCACCCCGGCCGCGTGGCCCGCCTTCGTCGCGGAGATCGCCGACCGGGCCTGATCGCGCCCTTCGCCTCCACCCGCCCGGGACGTTCGGCCCTGCGGGTCGAGCCCTCGCCTCACCAGCATGGAGGGAGAGGCCTCCGGCCGGGATGGGGAGTGGGTCATGAGCGAGCAGCGGTACGCCGGACGGGTCGCGATCGTGACCGGAGCCGGGTCGGGTATCGGCCAGGCGGTCGCCAATCAGCTCAACGTCAACGGGGCGGTGGTCGCCTCGGACGGAGGTTGGACCTCCTGATGCGGCCCACCACCCGCCGCCGGCCGGACGCGCGGTGCCCGCTGCGGCCCGGTGAGCCGTGCACCCTGTGCCAGCTCGACGTCACCGGGCCGCAGGACTGCCCCCTGGTGTACCTCGTCATGACCGACGACGACCTGCGCGAGGGCGTCCACACGACCGGCCGGGCGGGCACCGGCGAGCGGGTACGCCGCTGACCACGGCCGCGCGGTCGAGGACCGCCGGGTCCGCGACCTATCGTGGTGCGGTGAGCAGGGCCGTCGAGGAGAGCAACCGGGCGATGCTGCGCGCCCGGGACGCGATGGACCGGGCGTACGCGGAGCCGCTCGACATCCCCGCCCTCGCGAAGATCGCGCACGTCTCCGAGGCGCACTTCATCCGCACCTTCCGTGCCACCTTCGGGGAGACCCCGCACCGTTACCTCCAGCGCCGGCGGGTGGAGCGGGCGATGTCCCTGCTGCTGCACACCGGCCGGGACGTGACGGACATCTGCTACGCGGTCGGGTTCGGCAGCCTCGGGACGTTCAGCCGTACCTTCCGGCAGATCGTCGGCGAGTCGCCCACCGAGTTCCGGCACCGGCGCAGCGCGCCGGCCGCGCCCGTGCCGGTCTGCTTCGCGAAGGCCTGGACCCGACCCAGCAGTTTTGGATAAGCACCAGGTCAGGGCGGGGCACTAGCGTTCCGGGCATGACGATGAACGCGATCAGCCGCTCCCAGATCTACGTGCTCGACCAGGACGAGGCGCTCGACTTCTACGTCGGCAAGCTCGGCCTGGAGGTCAACACGGACCAGGACCTCGGCTTCATGCGCTGGCTGACGGTCAACCTGCCCGGCGATCCGGAGCGGGAGATCCTGCTGGAGAAGCCGGGCCCGCCCAACCTCGACCCGGCCACCGCCGAGCAGGTCCGCGAGCTGCTCACCAAGGGCGCCGCCGGCGGCTTCCTCTTCATGACCACCGACGACGCCCACAAGACGTACGAGGAGCTCGTCGCCAAGGGCGTCGAGATCACCGACGCACCTGAGGAGCGCCCGTACGGGATCGACTTCGGCATCCGCGACCCGTTCGGCAACAGGATCCGTATCGGCCAGATGTTCCCGCGCGGCTGAGGGAGGCCGGACCGATGGACGAGGCGATCAGCGCCGCCCGGCCGGTGGACCGGGCCGGCTGGGGGCGGGCACTGCTGACCGGCGGCGTACTGGCCGGGCCGATGTGGGTGACCGTGGCACTGGCGCAGGGTCTCACCCGGGACGGGTTCGACTTCCGGCGGCACCCGGTCAGCGTTCTGAGCAACGGCGACCTGGGCTGGGTGCAGATCGCCAACTTCATCGCCGCCGGCCTGCTCTGCGTCGGTGCCGCGGTGGCCCTGCGCCGGGTCCGTCACCCCGGGCTCGGTGCGCGTACCGGCCCCTGGCTGATCGGTCAGTACGGCGCCGGGTTGGTGCTGTCCGGCGTCTTCGTCGCCGATCCGCTGGACGGTTTCCCCGCCGGTACGCCGGCCGGGCCGGGGGAGGTGAGCTGGCACGGCCTGGCGCACTTCGGGGCCGGGGCCGTCGCGTTCACCGCTCTCATCGCGGCCTGTCTGGTCGCCGGGCGGCGGTTCGGACGCCGGGGCGAGCGGGGCTGGGCGGCGTACGGCGTCGGAACCGGCCTGTTCTTCGCGGCGGCCTGGCTGGCGCTGATCGGCTCGGGCGGTCATCCGGCCGCGATGATCGGGTTCGCGCTGGCGGTGGTCGCCGGCTGGACGTGGGTGTCGCTCACCCTGAGCCGGGCGCTACGCGGCGCCGCTTGACGTGGACGGCATGATCGGAAGGCGCGGTCGGGGAGCCGCGCCCGCCGATCTGTGCACGGGGAGCCATGGCGAGCCGACTGCTGTTCCTGGCCCGGCACGGGGAGCCGGACCAGCTCACCGACGAGGCCGGCCTCTCCGCGCGGGGCCGCCGGCAGGCGGCGCTGCTCGGCGAGCGACTGCGGGGTGCGGGCCTGGACGCCGTCCAGCACGGTCCGCTGCCCCGGGCCGCGCAGACCGCCGAGGTGGTCGGCGCGGTGCTGCCCACGGTGCCGGTGCACGTCACCGACCTCGCCGGCGACCACCTGCCGCACGACACCGACCCGGCCGGCCTGCCGCCCGCGTACGCCCGGTTCCTGGACGGCTTCACCACGGCCGAGCGGTTCGACGGGCCGCGGGTGACGGCGGCGGCCGTGCGGCGCTTCGCCGGGCCGCCCACCGACGGGGACGTCCGGGAACTGGTGGTCACCCACGCGTTCCTGATCGCCTGGCTGGTCCGGGACGCACTGGACGCGCCGGCGCAGCGCTGGCTCGGGCTGAACCCGCAGCACTGCGGGCTGACCGTGCTCCGCTACACCGACGGCCTGCCGCCCCGGCTGGTCGCCTTCAACGATGTCGCGCACCTGCCGTTCGAGCTGCGGGGGACCGGCCTGCCGCCGGAATACCGGGTGTGACAGGTGGCCGCACCGGCTAGCCTCGCCGGCATGTCTGACCTGCCGAGGGCCGAGTTCGCCTTTCCCGGGCCGCTGCGGGACCAACTGGTCGCCGCGATCCTGGCCGGTGAGAAGACCAGCACCACCGGGTTGGTCGTCGAGTACGAGCATGAGGGCGAGCCACTCCCGGTGGCCGGCAGCCGGTCGATGGTCGTGGACTCGGACAACCGGCCGGTGGCGGTGATCGAGCTGACCGAGGTGCGGGTGGTGCGCCTCGGCGACATCGACCTGGCGCACGCCCGGGACGAGGGCGAGGGCTTCGAGACGGTCGCCGACTGGCGGGCCGGCCACGAGAGGTTCTGGCACGGTGCCGAGTTCCGCGACCACCTCGGTGACCCCGGCTTCACCGTCGACGACGACACGCTGGCGGTGACCGAACGGTTCCGGGTGGTCGAACGGCTCTGAGGTCCACCAGTGATGCGCGCCACCCGGCGCGTCCCGGGCGCGGGCAGCGCCGATATCGTCGCCGCACCGATGGCCGGTGACCCGGAGGGAGAGTGGCGGCATGGCGGACGCGGAACTCCTCGTCGAGGTGGCTGGCCCGGTGGCGACCGTGGTGATCCACAACCCCGCCCGGCGCAACGCGATGACCGCGGTCATGTGGCGGCAGCTGCCGGCGCTGCTCGACCGCCTCGACGCCGATCCGGCGGTACGTACCCTCGTGCTGACCGGGGCCGACGGCACCTTCTGCGCCGGTGCGGACCTCGGCGACCTGGACGAGCTGCTGGACGCCGGTGACGCCAGCATCGCCGTCGAGGCCGAGGAGCGGCTCGCCGCCTTCGCCAAGCCGACGGTCGCCGCGATCCGGGGCGCCTGCGTCGGCGGCGGATGCCAGCTCGCCGTCGCCTGCGACCTGCGGATCGCGGCGGACGACTCGCGTTTCGGCGTACCCCCGGCGCGGCTCGGCCTGGTTTACCCGGCACCGACGACGCGCCGGCTGGCCCGGTTGGTCGGGCCGTCCGCCGCGAAGCACCTGCTGTTCACGTCCGAGCTGGTGGACGCCGAACGGGCGCTGCGGATCGGCCTCGTGGACGAGGTGCTGCCCGCCGACGCGCTCGTGACCCGGGTCGGCGAGATCACCGCGGCGGTGGCGGCGCGGTCGCAGCTCACCGTCACCGCCGCCAAGGAGATCATCGACGGGCGCGCGGACGGCGACCGGATCGCCTGGTGGCACGGGCAGGTCCGGGCCAGCGGTGAGGCCCGCGAGGGCGTGACCGCGGCCAACGAGCGCCGCCCTCCCCGCTTCACCTGGACCCCACCCGCCGGCTGAGCGGTCTCCGGGTCGCGCCCCGACCGGGTAGCCGCGTCGCCGGACCGGGGCGCCACCCGACCTGCATCGACGCGAGTCGACGGATTCCGGTCGCGACCGGCGCCGTCCACTCTGGCAGGCTGTTCGGCGTGCAGCGTGATCAGTTGTTCGCGGGCCGCTACCGACTGGCCAGCCGGCTGGGCCGGGGCGGGATGTCGATCGTCTGGCAGGCCCACGACGAAGTACTGGAACGGGACGTGGCGGTGAAGGTCCTCACCGCGACCGACCCCGGTGCCCGGTGGCGGATCCGGGCGGAGGCGAAGGCGGCGGCGCGGTCGACGCATCCCAACCTCACAAGCGTGTACGACTTCGGGGAGTCCTCCGTCGACGGGGAGCCGCTCCCCTTCGTCGTCATGGAACTGCTCACCGGCACCACGCTCGCCCGGCGTCTCGCCGCCGGGCCGCTCCCGACCGGCGAGGCCCTGCGTGTCTGCGCCGACGTCGCCGCCGGTCTCGCCGCGGCGCACGCACGGAACCTCGTGCACCGCGACGTGAAGCCGGCGAACGTCATGCTCACGCCGGCCGGGGCGAAACTCCTGGACTTCGGCATCGCCGCCGGCGTCGGCGCGCCCGAGATCGACGCGGAGGGCCGGATCCTCGGCACCCCGGCTTACGCCGCACCGGAACGGGTGACCGGCGGGACGGTGTCACCCGCCATCGACGTGTACGCGCTGGGCCTGCTCCTGTACGACGCGCTCGTCGGCCGGCCCCCGGCGCACCCCGACAGCCGACCGGGCAGCGAGGCGGACGGCGGGCCGGAGCCGCTGCCCGACCTCGACGGTGTGCCGGCCGAGGTCGATCGGCTCTACCGCCGATGCCTGGCGACGGACCCCGCGGACCGGCCCACCGCGGCAGAGGCGGCCCGGATCCTGGCCGCCGCGCTGGCCCCGGCGTCCGGGGTGGGAACAGCCGGGCCCTCCGAGCGTCCGGCATCCGCGGTGGAGGTGGACCGGTCGACCTACCGCCCACCGTCCGGGGAGGGAACGGCCGGGCCGCCCGAGCGGTCCGACCCGCCGGCCGCTCCGGTGCGGGAGCCGCTGCCCCCAGCGCCGGAGCGCCCGACGTCGGCACCGGCCCGTCGGGCCGGGTACGGCACCCGGCTGCTCGTGGCCGTGGCCGCGGCGACGATCGGGGCGGTCGCGGTCGCCAACACCCTGGGCAACCCGCCTGCCCCACGGGCCGATCCGACCGGCGAGCCGGAGGCCGGCCACCGCAGCGCCGAGAGGTCAAGCGTGGCGCTGCCCGTACCGGCTGAACCGTCACGACCGTCCGTCGCGCTCACCACCGCGGCCGCACCCACCGCGCCCGCCGCCTCCGCCACCAGCACGCCGGCCGGTACGCCCTCGACGCCCTCGACGCCGACCGTCGCGCCGACGTGGACCCCGTCGACCGGGACGGGCTCGTCGACCGAGGTCGCCGCGCGAGGCGGCACCGTCGCGGTCCGTTGTGACGGGAAGCTGGCCGAGGTGACCGACGTCGTCCCGGCCGCCGGCTTCCGGCTGGGACCGTCCGAGCCCGGCCCGGCCCGCCGGGTACGGGTCGAACTCGTCGCCCCCGACCGGAGCAGCGTGATCACCGTCCGGTGCGCCAACGGCCGACCGGTCGCCACCGTCCAGGAGGACCCGGCGGCGGCCGGCCGGGTGCGAGCCGAGGGCCGTCCGGCGGTCGACCGGGGGCGAGCCGAGGGCCGTCCGGCGCTCGACCGGGTGCGAGCCGAGGAGCGCCGGGCGGCCGGCCGGGTGTGACCGGCCGCGCGGCGACCGTTTCCCGGCACACCCGCCGGGGTAACAGCCGTCCAGGTTGGACGGGGGGAACGATGGTCGACACCGGAACATGGGTTCCGCAGGCCCGCCGCGGCCGGCGCCGCTTCCTGCTGCTGATTCTTGCCGTCGTCGTGGTCACCGGGGTCGCCGGGTTCGCGCTCGCGGCGTCCGGCGTGCTCGACGGCGTCTCCCACGTCATCCGCGGCGAACCACCTGCCTGGGCGGAGATCGTCGGCCTGGTCATCTGCGTCCTCGGGCTGGCCGCCGCCATCGCGGCCTTCTGGTACCTGGTCCGTAGTGGGATCTACCGACGCAACGCCCGGTCCCGGCTCTGGGCGGAGAGCTGGTCGCGCCGCCGCCGGTTGGTCCGGCAGGTCCGGGGCACCGCGCCGTACCAGCCGGAGGAGCTGCCGCTGCTGCAGCGCACCGCCCGGCAGCTGATCGACCAGCCGAAGCTGCTGCTTCCGCTGGCCGCGCTCGGCGTGCTGCAGACCGGGCAGGCGTTCCTGCAGTGGTCGCCGTACTTCGCGGCGGTGGCCGGATTCCTCCTGGTGGGCCTGATGGTGGCCGGCCTGGCGGCACGGCGGGATGTACGCCGGGCGCGGGCCTTCCTCGCCGAACACGAGTGACCCGCCGCGCGGTGGGGCCGGCGGGGTGCGGCCACGGTGCGATGTGTGCACCGGTGCGGCCCCCCGTACCCCGCCGGCCGGTCCGTCACCGTCCCGCGAGCGACCCCCAGCTCGGCGTCACCGGCTCGCGCCGCAGCGGCATGCCCGCCTCGGCCGGCGTCCGGTCGCCCTTACGCTGGTTGCACTCGTAGCAGGCGGCGGTCGTGTTCCGCCACGTGTTCCGGCCGCCGCGCGAGCGGGGCAGGATGTGGTCGATGGTGCTGGCCGGGCCGCCGCAGTACGCGCAGCACCGGCCGTCGCGGCGCAGCACCCCGGCTCGCGACCAGGCCGGGCCGGCGCTGAACCGCCAGCGGGTCACCACGTACCGGACGAGCCGTACGACCCGGGGCATCGGAAAGACGCCGATCACCCGGTCCGGCTCGGCCTCGTGGATCTCGGCGACCCGCCGGCAGAGCATCCGGATCGCGTGCTGGACGGTGACCCGGTGCAGCGGGCCGAGGTCGGCGTTGACGACGAGGACGGCGTTCACCGGAATCTCCCTCCCTCACTGACGGTCCCCCCGGACGACGAAAGCCGCCCGGTCCTGGTGCGGTGGACGGGCGGCTCGACGTGGGTACGCGTCAGTCGGGCCGGTAGCCGCCACCGGCGCGGCAACCGTCGCCGGGCAGCACCGACGGCACACGGCTGGCGCGTGACATCGACATGAACAGCTCCCGCGGCGGTGGTTGACCTTGCGCGATCACCGTAGGGCGGCCGGTGCACACGGGCAACGCATTTCGATCTCCGCCGCGCGTGGTCGATCAGGTCCGCCGCGCCAGCAGGCCGCGCGGGCGTACCGAACGGACCGGCTCGGCCGCACCGCCCGCCGCCTGCAGGATGTGGTTGGCCGCCAGGATGCCGGTCGCGGCGGACCGTTCCATCAGGGCGCTGGGGAAGTCGGTGCGGACACCGTCCCCGGCCAGGTAGAGCCCGTCCGCGCCGGTGCGTACCCCGGGCCGCCACGCGTGGCTGCCGGGCGTGAACGCCGGCGCCCGCGCCTCCACGCGGGCGCGCAACTGCCGGACCCGCAGCCTCGCCGCCTCCGGCCACAGCACGCCCAGCTCGGCGCGCATCCGCTCCGCCAGCTCCGCGGCGGGCACGCCCGGTTCGCAGGCGTACGCGTGCAGCTCCACCACCGAGCCGCCGGTGCGCTCCGCCCAACGGCGGGATTCGTTCTCCAGCCGGTGGTAGAGCGTCACCGAGTCCAGGGTCGGCTGCCGGGACACCCCGCTGAACACCGCCCGCCCCGCGTCCACGTCCCCGTCGCACCAGTAGCGCGCCACTGCGTACGGCGGACCGGGCCGGCCGAAGTCGGGAGCCCGCGCCACCAGCTCGGGAGCGACCTCGGCGAGCGCGGGGGAGGCCGCGACCAGCGCGGCGAGCGCCGGCGGGTCGACAGCGAGCACGACGTGCCGCGCGTCGTACGCCCGGCCGGTGGTCTCCACCCGCCACCCGGCGGCGTCCCGGTGCAGGGCGGTGGCGGCGGTGCCGGTGACCACCCGGCCGCCGTGCTTCTCGACGTGCCGGGCCAGCGGTCGCCAGATCGCCGTCGCGTAGTCCTCGACCGGGGCGTCGAACGCCAGCCCCTCCGGGTTGCCGAGCAGGTAGAAGTGGAACTGGGCGATCATCTCGGCGGCGGACATCTCCGCCTCGTGGTTGAAGAACGAGTGGGAGAAGACCTCGAAGAGCATCGCCCGGGCCCGGTCGGGCAGCCGCAGCGACGTGAGCAGTTCGTCGGCGGTGGTGTCGTCGAACTCGGCGTACGTGCGGACCGGATCGTAGGTGAGCAGCGGCAGCGCGGCGTCCCGGTCCATCGTGCGCAGGTCGGCGAGGCGGAGGCTGGGGCTGCGCAGCAGGAGGGTGAGCAGGTTCGCCGGGGGAGCGGGCGGTAGCCGGCCGAACTCCTCCGTCGGCCACCGCTCGCTGAGGATCGGGTAGCCGGCGACCGGGGTCAGGAAGCCCAGCGCCGGGTCGGCGCGCCGGAGGATGTTGCGCCAGTTGTAGTACTGCCGGAAGAAGGCGTGGAAGCCGTGCTCGTTCATCAGCGTGCCGTCCGGCAGCGGCTCCGGCCAGGCGCCGAGCCGGCCGCCGAGGGTGTCGGCGGCTTCCAGCACGGTGACCGCCACGCCCCGCTCGGCGAGCACCACCGCGGCCGACATGCCGGCGATCCCGCCGCCGACCACCACGGCCGCGACCGGTTGCGGTACGCGGGGGGCGCCGTCACCGCCGGGGTCCACGACGTGCTCGCGTACGCCGATGAGCCGGCCGACCACTTGCGACAGCGTCATCCTGACAGTCTGCCCGAAGTGTTAAGAAGGGGCCCTTCCTCTACCGGAGGCGTTAATAAGGGGCCCTTCCTTTCACTCGGGGCAGCGGCGGTCGCGGTCGGAGGCGGGCCAGACGTACTCCAGGTTGTCCGGCTCGTCGTCGCCGAACAGCGGGCGGTAGTGCGCCGGGTCCTTGCGCAGCAGCGACGACCGGTGGCTGCGGTGCAGGTCGTCGCGGCCGAGCCAGGGCGGCAGCTCGCCCGCTCCGGCCAGCTCGGCCTGGGTGCGGACGCGGGTGACGCCGCAGGCGGCGGCGAGGTCGGTGGTCAGCGTGGCGGCGCAGGTGTCCGCCCGGCCGGGCTCGCACCAGACCGCGCACATGTCCAGCCCGTACCGGGTCAACGCCTCCTCGTACCCCGCCCACATCTTCACCGCCGGGTGGTTGCGCCACCCGTACGTCGGCCAGGTGAGGCCCCGCAGCACCTGGATGGCCTCCACACGCTGCTTGCCCAGCCGCCTCTGGTCCAGGACCCGGGCACTGGCCAGAAAGTCCGGGTACGGGAGGAAAGTTTGCATGCTGGTGCTCTACCCGCCCTCCTGTCCGACATTCGTCATGATCGCAGGGCTGCGCGGGCCGCTACCGGCTGACTACCATGCGGCACATGGCGGAGCCCCTGCTCGATCGCGCGCGGCGGGCCAGCCGTCGGTTCCGGGCCAACGGCGACGCGCGGGCGCACTACGTGATCTGTGGTCACGACGCCCTCGCGTACTGGGTGGTCAAGGCCCTGCTCGCCACGGAGCTGCCGACCGCCCGGATGCGGATCACGCTTGTCGTGCCCGAGCGGCGGCGGACGGACAGCCCGGACGGCCGGGACATCGAGGGCGTGGAGGTCATCCGGGCCGACCGGCTGGACGAGGTGACGTTCCGCCGAGCCGGCCTGGTCGGGGCCGACGGGCTGGCACTGCTGCACCAGGACGACGTCGGCAACATGCACGCCGCGCTGTGCGCGCAGGAGGTGGAGCCCGGGCTGCGGCTGGTGGTGCGCATGTTCAACACCGGTCTGGCCAACGGCGTACGGCAGATCTTCCCCGACTCGGCGGTGCTCTCCGACGCCTCGATGGCGGCCCCGGCGTTCGTGGCCGCCGCGCTCGGCGAGATCGCGCCGACCCATTTCCGGCACGGTGGGCGCACCCTCTACGTGGCCCGCCGCGACGACGTACGCGGCCAGGCCGTGGTGTGCGGGGTGGCGGACACCGGCGACCCGCAGGAGGTCCGGGTGCTGCCGGCCGACGAGCGCGCCGCCGACGTGGTGCTGGCCGAGGCGACCGGGGCCCCGCCGGGCACCGAGGTGGCGGCGCGCCGGCTGCGGCGGGCCCGGCGCCGGCGCCGCCCCGTCATGATGCTGGTGCGGGCGGTCCGCAGCTTCGCCACCCGCAAGATCGGCATCGCCGTGCTGGTGCTGCTGGCGGTGATCGTGCTCCTCGGCGGCCTGTACGCGGGCACCGCGCACGTCGGGTGGGGTGAGGCGCTCTACCTGACCCTGGTCACCACGCTCAGCGGGCAGGACCCGGACGGCACCAAGCCGGTCGGCGAACAGGTCCTCCAGGTCGTGCTCAACCTCGCCGGGCTGGCGCTCATCCCGCTGATCACCGCCGTGGTGGTCGACGGGATCGTCAACGCCCGGTTGGCGCTGCACTCCGGGAAGATCCTCCCCGAACGTTCGGGTCACGTCGTGGTGGTCGGCCTCGGCAACATCGGCATGCGGGTGATGGCCCAGCTCAACGACTTCGGCGTCGAGGTGGTCGCCATCGACAAGAACCCGGAGGCGCGGGGCGCCGGGCTGGCCCGGCGGCTCGGCGTACCGCTTGTGGTGGGGGACGCGGCGACCGAGGAGACCCTGCGTGCGGCCTCGGTCGGCACGTGCCAGGCCCTGGTTGTGGTCTCCACCGACGACGGGGCCAACCTGCGGGCCGCGTTGACCGCCCGCGCTCTCAACGACGAGGTGCAGGTGGTGCTGCGCCTCTTCGACGGGCACTTCGCCGAGCGCATCCAACGCGCCTTCGGCATCGGCGTGTCGCGCAGCGTGTCGTACCTGGCCGCGCCGTCGTTCGCCGCCGCGCTGCTGGACCGCGCCGTGATCGCCACCATCTCGGTGGGCCGGCACGCCCTGCTGGTCACCGACGTGTCGGTCGCCGCCGGGTCGGCGCTGGACGGCCGGCCGCTGGCCGCGGTGGGCCGGGTGGGGAGCATTCGCCTGCTCGCGCACGCCCGCTCCGGGCAGCGGTACGACTGGGACCCGGACCGGCGCCTGGTGATCGTCGCCGGGGACCGGCTGACCGTGGTGGCCCGGCGCGCCGGGCTGAACGCCCTGCTCCGCGAGGCCGGCCCGCCGGAGCCGCCACCGCCGGCCCCGGCCGGCACGCCGATTCCCCGCGAGGCGGAGGAGTAGCGGCAAGAAAGATTCCGGTTCAGCGGCGCAGGGCGTGCCAGAGGGCACCGACGGCGAGCACGCCGGAGCCGGCGAGCACGCTCGACAGTGGCAGGTTGACCGCGAGCAGCAGGGACCCGGCCAGTCCGGCCACGGCGAGCGCCTGCACCGGGAGCCGTCGCCCGGGCTCCCGGCCGAGCGTCAGCGCCGCCGCGTTGGTGATCGCGTAGTACACCAGCACGGTGACGCTGGAGAAGCCGATCGCGTCCCGCACGTCGCCGAGCAGCACCACGATGATCACGATGGCGGCCACCGCCAGCTCGGCCCGGTGCGGTACCCGGTGGACCGGGTGCACGGCGTCCAGCGCACCGGGCAGATCCCGGCGGCGGGCCATCGCGAGGGCCGTCCGGCCGACCCCGGCGAGCAGGGAGAGCAGCACCCCGGTGACCGCCACGGCGGCGCCGGCCCGGACCACCCAGGCCAGGCCGGGCAGGCCGGCGGCGGCCACCACGTCGGCCAACGGCGCGGCCGACCCGGCGAGCCGGACCGGCCCGAGCACGCCGAGGGCGACGACGGCGAGCACCAGGTAGATGAGCAGCACCAGGCCGAGCGCGAGCGGCACCGCACGGGGAATGGTCCGTTCCGGCTCGCGTACCTCCTCGCCGAGCGTGGCCACCCGCGCGTACCCGGCGAACGCGAAGAAGAGCAGGCCCGCCGCGGTGAGCACGCCCCGTGCGGAGCCGCCGGGCTCGCCGAGCCGGCCGGCCGACACGCCGGTCGCGCCGGCTACCGCGACCAGGGCCAGCACCGCGAGCACGACCAGCACCAGGATCCGGGTGGCGGTCGCGGTCTTCGTGACGCCGCGCAGGTTGACGGCGGTCACCGCCACGACCGCGGCGACGGCCACGAGCCGCGCCTGCTCCGGCCAGAGGTACGCCCCGACGGTCAGCGCCATCGCCGCGCAGCTCGCCGTCTTGCCGACCACGAATCCCCAGCCGGCCAGGAATCCGGCGAACGGGCCCAGCCGTTCCCGGCCGTAGACGTAGGTGCCGCCGGACTCGGGGTACCGGGCGGCGAGCCGGGCCGAACTGGTCGCGTTGCAGTACGCGATGAACCCGGCCAGCGCGAGCGCCGCCAGCAGCCCGACGCCGCCGGCCTCCGCCGCGGCCGGGGCGAACACCACGAAGACACCCGCGCCGAGCATCGAACCGAGGCCGATGACCACCGCGTCGCGTACGCCGAGCCGGCGGGCCAGTTGCTCCACGATCGCCGACTCTAGGGGTACGAGGTGAACGGCCGGTCCCAGCGGGCGAGCGCCGCCGGCAGCGGCACCCCGTCCCAGGGCGCGCGGTGCAGCAGCCGGTCCAGCAGGAGGCCGAGCAGCAGCCCGGCGATCGAGTCGGTCAGCCAGTGCCAGCCCAGGTACGTCGTCGTGCAGAGCACCACCAGGGGCGGGACGATCCGGACCACGGTGACCAGCCGGGGCGGCATCGCCCGCCCGTAGGTGCGCAGCAGCGGGGCGAGCAGCAGGGCGATCACGCCGTACCAGACGATCGCGTTGGCGACGTGCCCGGACGGGTAGGACTGCGCGAACCGCAGCGGCAGCTCGTCCTGGAAGAGCGGCAGCGTCCGCTCCGGCGGCAGGAACGGCTCCCGGGTGGCGGCGCTGGGCGCGGGCCGGGCCGTCCACACCTTCAGCGGGCCGATCGTCAGGTAGGTGAGCGCGAACCCGAACACCGGTGGCAGCAGCGGGCGGACCGACCGGAGTCGAATCGCCAGCAGCACGCCCAGCCCGGCGGCGATCAGCGTCAGCGGAGTGCCCTGGCCGAGATAGTTGAGGATTCGTGCGACCCAGTACGCGACCGTCGGGCGGTGCGCGTCCGACCAGTCGGCGACCGCCCGGTCCAGGCCGAAGAGGTGCTCCGTGGCGAGGGCGACGGTAAGCGCCACGAGGGCGGCGAGCAGCAGGGCGTCGAACCACCAACCGGCCGGGCGGACCGGCCGGAGGCGCAACGTTCGCCGTACCGTCGTGGTCTCCCGCACGCCGGTCACGCTACCGGCCCGTCGTGGTGGCCGGCCGGCACGGTCCGGGGCGGCTGTGTGCCCAGCCACGTGGGGAGGCGCTCCGGCGGGGGTAGGGGTCAGACTTGACCCCGTGCGGATCACCTCGGCCCTCGTCGACCCGGCGCTGCTCGACCTCCCCTGGTCGACCCCACTGGCGGAGTGGCCCGCGCAGCACCTGGTGGCGCTGCCGCAGGGCATCTCCCGGCACATCGTCCGGTTCGTCCGCCTCGGTGACTACGTGTACGCCGTCAAGGAGACCGGCGAGCGCGTCGCCGAGCGGGAGTACGACCTGCTGCGCGCCCTGGAGCGGATCGACTTCCCGGCCGTCGAGGCGGTGGCCATCGTCGCCGACCGGCAGACCGACGATGGTGAGCCGCTGGATCCGGTGCTGATCACCCGGCACCTCCAGTTCTCGTTGCCGTACCGGGCGCTCTTCTCGCGCACGCTACGGCCCGAGACGATGACCCGGTTGCTGGACGCCCTGGCGCTGCTGCTGGTGCGGATGCACCTGACCGGCTTCTTCTGGGGTGACTGCTCGCTGTCGAACACGCTGTTCCGGCGGGACGCGGGTGCGTTCGCGGCGTACCTGGTGGACGCCGAGACCGGCGCGCTGCGCAACTCGCTGTCCAACGGGCAGCGCGGCGAGGACCTGGAGATCGCCCGGGTGAACATCTTCGGCGAGGCGCTGGACCTCCAGGCCGCCGGGCTGCTGCACGAGTCGATCGACCCCGAGGTGGTGTGCGAGGAGGTCGTGCGGCGCTACCAGCGACTGTGGCACGAGATCACCTACGAGCAGCAGGTCGAGCGGGACGCCCGGCACGACATCGAGGGCCGCATCCGGCGCCTCAACGAGCTGGGCTTCGACGTCGCCGAGATCGCCGTGTCGACGATCGACGACGGCCGGTATCTGCTGCGGCCGAAGGTGGTCGACGCCGGCTACCACACCCGGCGGCTGATCCGCCTCACCGGATTGGACGCCGAGGAGAACCAGGCCCGCCGGCTGCTCAACGACCTGGACGCGTACCGGGCCGAGAGCGACCTGACCGACGAGCAGCAGGCGGCGCACCGCTGGCTGACGGAGGTGTTCGAGCCGGTGGTCCGCGCCGTGCCCGCGCACCTACGCCGGAAGCTGGAGCCGCAGGAGATCTTCGCGCAGATCATCGAGCACAAGTGGCTGCTCTCGGAGCAGGCCGGGCGGGACGTGGGCATGGCGCCGGCGGTGCAGTCGTACCTCGCCGACGTGCTGGCGCACCGCCCCGACGAGCAGGCCGTGCTCGGCGTGGCGATCCCGAGCCCGCGCTGACCCGTCCCGCGTGGGGCGGAGGGCACTCTGTGGTTGACCGCCTTTGGAGCTGATGTCGTGGGTGGATCGGCGACGTGGCCGCGGGAGGCCCACCTTGGCGGGCCAGCTCGGCGGGTCACTTCGGCGGGCCATCGTCGGCGGGCCACCTCGGCGGGGGAGGCGGGACGACCCGCTGGGCCGGCTGCGCGTGGGCCGGCTGGCTCCGCAGCGCTGACGACGTGAACGAGTCAAATCCAAAGGCGATCGTTGGTTCCCGTCCACGTCGAAAGGCTGATACTTCGGCTGGCCGCGATCGGCGGGTCCGCCCAGCGACGGTCAGTCCAGTGGCGGTCAGTCCAGCGGCGGTCAGTCCAGCCAGGAGCCGGCGCGCATCACGCGGACCACGTTCAGGTCGTCGTCGAGGACGACCAGGTCGGCGCGGAGCCCGACGTGGAGCGCACCCACCTTGTCGCCGAGGCCGATCGCCCGGGCGGGCGTGGTGGCGACCATCCGGGCCGCGTCCGGCACCGGGATGCCGGCGGCGACCGCGTGCCGCAGCGCGGCGTCCATGGTCAGCGTGCTGCCGGCGATCGCGCCGTCGCGGGCCAGCCGGGCGACGCCGTCGGCCACGACGACCGCCTGGCCGCCCAGCTCGTACTCGCCGTCCGGCATGCCGGCCGCGGCCATCGCGTCGGTGACCAGCGCGGCCCGGTCGGGACCGGCCGTGGTCGCCGCGAACGCGAGCATCCCGTCGTGCAGGTGCACACCGTCGGCGACCAGCTCGCAGACCACGTTCGGCGCGTCCAGCAGCGCGACCACCGGCCCGGGCTCGCGGTGGTGCACCGGCCGCATGCCGTTGAACAGGTGCGTGCCGACGCTCGCTCCCGCCGCGACGGCCGCCCGGGTCTGGTCGTACGTGGCGTCCGTGTGGCCGACCGCCGCCACCACCCCGTGACCGGCGAGCAGCTTCACCGCCGCCACCGCGCCGTCCCGCTCCGGGGCCAGGGTCACCATCCGGACCGCTCCGCCGCCCAGCCCGATCAGCTCGGTCAGCTCCTCGGTGGACGGGTCACGCAGGTACTCCGGGTTCTGCGCGCCGCAGCGGGCCGCCGACAGGTACGGACCCTCGAAGTGGATCCCGGCCAGCACGCCCTCCGCGACCAGCGGTCGGTACGCGCTGGTGGCGGCGCGCATCAACTCGAACGGCGAACTCACCAGGCTGGCCAGCAGCGTGGTGGTGCCGTGCCGCAGGTGGAACGCGGCGGCGGCCCGAGCCGCCTCGGCGTCCCCGGTGGTGAAGGTGTGCCCGCCGCCGCCATGGGTGTGCATGTCCACGAAGCCGGGGAGGATCCAGTGACCGTCCCGCACCGAGGGGTACTCCGCGACCGCAGTGATCCGCTCGCCGCTGATCTCCACGCAGCCCTGACGGATCACCCCGGTCGGGGTCACCACCTTGCCGGTCACCCGTACGGTCATCGCTTCTCCAGACTGTCGAGGGCGAGCAGGGCGGCGCCGAGGCAGCCGGCCTCGTCGCCGAGGGCCGCCGCCACCAGGCGCGGCTCGCGGTGGAACGTCATGCGCTCGTGCAGCGCGGCGCGTACCGGGTCGAGCAGTTGGGCGCCGGCCTGGGCCAGCCCGCCGCCCAGCACGATCGTCTCCACGTCGTACAGGGCCTGACCGGTGGCGAGGCCGTCGGCGAGCGCCTCGACCGCCTCCGTCCAGACCCGCCCGGCCGCCGGCTCACCGGCGGCGGCCCGCGTGGCCACCTCGGCCGCGCTCACCACGGCCGTGCCGGCGGTGACCTCCGCGTAGCGCCGGGCCACCGCCGACGCCGACGCGAGCGCCTCAAGGCAGCCGGGCCGGCCGCAGCCGCAGCGCGGGCCCCCGGGGCGTACCTGGATGTGACCGATCTCCCCGGCGGCGCCGTGGGCGCCGACGGCGGCCGTGCCGTCGACCACGTGCGCGGCGGCGATGCCGGTGCCGATGGCGACGAAGAGGACGTGCCGGGCGTCCCGGCCGGCACCGAGCCGGGCCTCGGCCAGGCCGCCGACGCGCACGTCGTGGCCGAGCGCCGCCGGCAGCCCGAGCCGCGCCTCGGCCAGGGCCCGCAGGGGTACGTCGCGGAAGCCGACGTTCGCCGACCAGACCGCCACGCCCCGCGCCTCGTCGACGACGCCCGGGACGGCGACGCCGAGGGCGACCGGGGTCAGCCCGTCCAGGCGGGCCTTGCCGGCCAGGGCGTCGGCCACGTCCAGGATGGTCTCCACGACCGCGGCGGGTCCCCGCGCGGCGTCGGTGGGGTGGCGCTCGGCGTGCGCGACCGTGCCGTCGCGGTGGACCAGGGCGCACTTCATCCCGGTGCCGCCGACGTCGAGCGCGACGACGACGTGACCCGCGCTCACGCGAGGACCACGGACCGGCTGAGGTGCCGCGGCGCGTCCGGGTCGAGACCCCGGCTGGTGGCCAGCGTGACGGCGAAGCGCTGCGCCAGGATGAGGTCGGCCATCGGGTCCAGCGGTGTGCGGCCGGCCGCCCAGTTTCCGATCACGCTGCGGCACCCGTGCGTGCGGCTGTGCGCGAACGCGGCACCGGTGGCGGCCACGTCCTCGGCGAGCCCGTCGGGCAGGTCGCCGAAGGCCCAGACCAGCCGGCCCGGCGCGGCGACCGAGATCGGGCCGTGCCGGTAGTCCATGGCCGGGTACGCCTCGGCCCAGAAGGTGGCCGCCTCCCGGCACTTCAACGCGGCCTCGTGGGCCAGGCCGACCGTCCAGCCCCGCCCGAGGAAGGTGACCTGCTCGACGCGGGTCGGGTCGATCGGCAGTGGCGCGCGCACCGCCACCTCGGCGTCGGCGGAGAGCGCGGCGACGTTGTCGCCCAGGTGCGCCCGGAGCAGGGCCAGCGCGGTGGTCGCGAACCGGGTCTGCACCACCGCGCGCTCGTCGGCGAAGGGCAGGGGGACCGCCGCGTCGGCCAGGTCGACGGTCGGCGAGGTCGGGTCGCCGACCAGCACGGTGGTGGGCAGCGTTCCGCGTACCGCGGCGAGCAGGTCGGTCACCTCGGTCGTGGTGCCGGAGCGGGTGATCGCGACCAGCCGGTCGTACCGGCGGCCGGTGGGGAACTCGCTGGCCTGGAAGGCGTCGGTCTCGCCCTGGCCGGTGTGCTCGCGGCGGGCCGCGTACGCCATCGCCATGAACCACGACGTGCCGCAGCCGACAACGGCGACCCGCTCGCCGCGGCGGGGCAGGTCATCGGTCCTCGTGGCGGCCAGTTGCGCCGCCTCCCGCCAGCAGTCGGGCTGGCTCGCGATCTCCGCGTCGACGTACGACATGAGAACTCTCCAGAGAGCGGTGCGCAATACGGCTCGTTAGACCCGTCTTTCGCGCGTCATTCTGCGCGAGCCCCGGTCGCCGTGGCAACCGCGACCGCGATCGAGCAGACCGGGGTTTTGCCTCCTCATAGTTTCGCGCACTAGTGTGCACGCAATCAATCACCGACCGCGCAGTAACTGGAGGACCTGGGGTGGACCGGTACGCCAGATGGAACTCCCTGCTCGAGATGCTCACCGAAAGTGGCCGGGTCACCGTCGAGGAGGCCGCCGAGCGCCTGGACGTCTCGCAGGCCACCATTCGCCGTGACTTCGACCAGCTCGCCCAGCAGCAGATGATCACGCGTACGCGGGGCGGCGCGGTCGCCAACGGTGTCTCGTACGACCTCCCGCTGCGGTACAAGACCGCCAAGCACTCGGCCGAGAAGCAGCGCATCGGCGCGGCGGCCGCGGCCCTGGTGTCGCCGGGCACGGTGGTCGGCCTCAACGGCGGGACCACAAGCACCGAGGTGGCCCGGGCGCTTGCGGTCCGGCCGGACTTGAACACCAGCGCCGAGGGCGCACAGCTCACCGTGGTCACCAACGCCCTCAACATCGCCAATGAACTGCTGGTCCGGTCGCGGATGAAGGTGGTGGTGGCCGGCGGCGTCGTGCGGCCGAAGTCGTTCGAGCTGGTCGGCCCGTTGGGTGGTGCCCTGCTGCGCGAGGTCACCCTGGACGTCGCCCTGCTCGGCGTGGACGCGATCGACCCGCAGCTCGGTGCCGCCGCCCATCACGAGGGCGAGGCGGCGATGAACAGCCTCATGGTGGCGCGTGCCAAGCGGGTCGTGGTGATCGCGGACTCGTCCAAGCTGGGCGGTCACGCCTTCGCCCGGATCTGCCCGGTGGACCGGGTGGAGACCCTGGTCACCGACTCAGGCGCGGCGCCCGAGGTGGTCGAGGCCTTCCGCGCCGCCGGCGTCCACGTCATCTGCGCCTGAGGCGTAAGGAAGGGCCCCCTATTAACGCCTGGTGCACTAAAAGGGCCCCTTCCTAACACCTCGTGAGCGTGTCGTATGCATACCGGGTATTGCGACTCGATGCATACCGCGTATGGTGTCCCCGACACGCCCATCATCGGGGGAGGTGCAGCTTGGCAGCTGTCCTTGAGATCGAAGGTCTGCGAAAGACCTACAAGAGTCGACGACGCGGCACCCGCAACGCGCTCGACGGCTTCGACATGCGGGTCGAGGCGGGCCAGGTGCACGGCTTCCTCGGCCCGAACGGGTCGGGCAAGACGACGACCCTCCGTACGCTGCTCGGCCTCATCCGGCCCGACGGCGGGCGGATGACCCTGCTCGGCCACGAGGTGCCGGCCGCCCTGCCGGTGGTCGCCGGCCAGGTCGGCGCGATCGTGGAGAGCCCTCAGTTCTTCCCGCACTTCAGCGCCCGGGACACGCTGTCCCTGCTCGCCGGCGCGGGTGACGTGCCCGGCCGGCGCGTCGACGAGGTGCTGGAGCTGGTCGGGCTGCGCGACCGGGCCGGCGAGCGGGTGAAGACCTACTCGCTCGGCATGAAGCAGCGGTTGGCCGTGGCGTCCGCCCTGCTGAAGAACCCGCAGCTGCTCATTCTGGACGAGCCGGCGAACGGCCTGGACCCAGGTGGCATCCGCGAGATGCGCACGCTCATGCGCGACCTGGCCGGTGCCGGCATGACCGTGGTGCTGTCCAGCCACATCCTCGGCGAGATCCAGCTGATCTGCGACTCGGTCACCATCATCTCGCTGGGCCGGCGGGTCGCGTTCGGTCCGGTCGATCAGGTGCTGGCGGCCCACTCGTCCGGCGCCGTCCGGGTACGCCTGGAGGCGGTCACGGACCTGTCGGCGGCCGCCGAGGCGCTGACCCGGGCCGGGATCCGGGTCACCAGCGAGACCGACCACCTGATGCTCACCGGGGTCGACAAGCCCGCCACCGTGACCCGGCTCCTCGCCGAGCAGGGCCTCTACGTCAGCGAGCTCTCACCGGTCGCCGCCGACCTGGAGAGCGTCTTCCTCGAACTGACCGCCACCGCCCCGGTTCCCGGCCAGCACCGGCAGGTCGACCAGTCCACGAAGGTCGGTGAGGGCGCGTGAGTCTCTACCGTACGGAACTGCGCCGGCTGGCGAAGCGGCGCTTCACCCGCTGGATGACCCTGCTCGGGCTGCTGGTGCTGGCGACCGTGGTCGTCGGGACGTTCCTGTCGAACCAGAAGATCGACGACGCGGCGATGGCGAAGGCCGAGCGCGCCGCGGAGCAGCAGTGGCAGCGGGACGTGCGCAGCACCGAGCAGTTCCGGGCCGAGTGCGAGCGGGTGAAGGCGGCCGGCACGGCCGAGCCCGGCCAGTTCCCCGCGGACTGTTCGGAGATCACGCCCCCGCCGCGCGAGGCGGTCGAGGCGCAGTGGTTCCTGCCGTCAACGTTCGACTTCCGCGAGAACTTCGGCGTCACGCTGTTGACGCTGGCGGCGATCCTGGCGCTTGTCGGGTACGTCGTCGGCGCCTCCTTCGTCGGCGCCGAGTGGAGCACCGGCGGCATGATGAACCTGCTGCTGTGGCGGCCCAAGCGGCTCACCGTACTGCTGACGAAGCTGGCGGCGCTGCTCACCGGCGTACTCGCGCTGGCGGTGACCACGACGGCGCTCTGGTTCGGCAGCTTCTGGCTGATCGCCGTGCTGCGCGGCAGCACGGCGAGGATGACCTCGGGCGCGTGGCAGTCCTTCGCGCTGACCGGGCTGCGCGGGGTGGCGCTGGTCCTGGTCGGTGCCACTCTCGGTTTCGCGCTCGCGTCACTCGGCCGGCACACCGCGATGGCGCTGGGCGGGGCGATCGCCGTGATGGTGGTGGGCCAGTTCGCGGTCGCCGTGCTGCTCGACCTGGCCGGGGTGAAGTTCTTCCAGGCGTGGCTGCTGCCCACGTACATCGCGGCGTGGATGGAGAAGAAGGTCACCCTGGAGAACTGGGAGGCCTGCCAGGCCGTCTACTTCGGCGAGTGCAAGCCGGAGACGCTGGACATCACCTGGCAGCAGTCGTCCGTGCTGCTGGCTGTCTCGCTGGTGGTGATCCTCGGCGGGGCGCTGTGGGCGATGCGCCGGCGGGACGTCTCCTGACGGACGGTGGCGGGCCCGGGAAGCCCTGGGCCCGCCGCCACCCGCACCGCCACCACCCGCACCGCACCGCCGCCACCCGCGGCGGTCGCGCCGTGCGGCCGTCGGAGGCGGCAACTAGGCTGGTCCTCCCGGGCCGGCGCCGCCGGGCCGACCGCCCTCGCGAGGAGTTCCATGTCGCCCGACGCCGCCCCCACCGCCGCCGAGCCGTCCGGGGACGGCCCGGCCGGAGGCCGGACGTCGGGCGAGCCGCGCGGCCGGGGCCCCGTACCGCCGCCGCGGCCCGCGCCCCCGGTGGAGGCCGTCCCGGCGGACGGCGACGAGGCCGACGCCCCGGTGGCCGGAGCGCGTGCGGACGGGCTGACCGAACGCGAGTGGGCGATCCTCGAGTTCGAGCAGCAGTGGTGGCGGCATGCCGGGGCGAAGGAGCAGGCCATCCGGGACCGCTTCGGCCTTTCGACCACCCGGTACTACCAGCTGTTGAACACGCTTCTGGACAACCCCGTCGCGCTGGCCGCCGAGCCGGTGCTGGTCGGTCGGCTGCGCCGGCTGCGCTCCTCCCGAGCCCGCAACCGCCGCCGCTGACGGGCGGTGAACGCCGCCGTCGCGGTCCCCGTCCGGAGGAGCGCCGTCAGTGCTTCTCGTAGGTGCGCAGTCCGTTGCCGATGGCGAAGAACGTCGGAGCCCATTCGCCGATGAAGATCCCCCACCGGTCGGCTCGCGCCACCCCCGCCCTCTCCAGGCTCTTCGAGAGGAACCAACTGGTGAATGCCAGGCCGATGCTGGCGAAGCCCGCCAGATAGGCATGCTCCGCCCGAAGGCCGGCCTCGTGCAAGCGCTCCAACATCTGCGATCCCCCTGTCGCGGACGGGCGGCCGGTGCCGCCGGACGGCCGGAGGCCGACCGATGCTGACGCTACCTGCCATTCGGGTGCTGGGCCGTCGGGTTGGCCGGACGCCGTCCGCACCGGAATGCGGGCGAGCGGTGCGGGTACGCCGGATCGTCGCACCGGACGCCGGTCGGGCCGGAGAAACCGGGGCAGAGGGGAGCGGACCATGGTGGGGACGGATCCGACGGGTCGCGGTCCGGCTGGTCGGCGGGCGCGTCCCGCCACGCCGGCCCCGGCGCCGGCGACCGGCCCGCAGCCGCACGAGTGGGTGGTCGACGCCCCGTACGTCGCCGAGGACCTGCGTACCGGGGAGCGTCGGGTGCGCGACCCGGCCGCCGCAGGGGTGGGTGACCGGGCGCCGGAGGCGTTGGGGGAGCCGCGCCGGTCCGCGGTGGCGCGGACGATGCGGGTCCGTTCGGCGTCGGCCCCGTCGCCCGGCCGGCCCTACAACGAGGACGTGGTGTTCCGGTTCGGGCCGCTGGTCGGCGTCCTGGACGGCGCGACGGTGCCGGAGGGCTTCGACACCGGCTGCGTGCACGGGCCGACGTGGTACGTGCGGCACCTCGCGGCCCGGATCGTCGTGGCCGAGGCGGCCCGGCCGGCGGCGACGCTGATGAGCAACCTCGCGGCGGCGATCCTGGCCGTCCGCGCCGACCACGGCGACCAGTGCGACCTGGACCATCCGGGCACGCCGTCGAGCACGGTGTGCCTGCTGCGGGACGGTGGCGACCAGGTCGACTGGCTTGTGCTCTGCGACAGTCCGCTGGTGTTGGACGTCGGCGGCCGGGTGAGCGTGGTGACCGACGACCGCCTGGACGCCGCACTGGCCGACCTGCGGGTCGCCGCCGAAGGTCTCCCCGCCGGGGTCGACCGGGAGACCCGGTTCCGGCACGCGGTGACCCTGCAACGCGAGCGGATGAACCGGACGCACGGCTACTGGGTGGCGGCGTCGGACCCGGACGCCGCGTACCACGCGCTCGCCGGGACGGTGCCTCTCGGCGGGCCGGACGGGCTGCGCCGCGCGGCGTTGCTCAGCGACGGGGCGTCCGCGGCGGTGGAGCACTTCGGCCTGTTCGACTGGGCGGGGCTGCTGGACATGGTGACCGCCGAGGGCCCGGAGGCGCTTGTCGACCGCGTACGCGCCGCCGAGCGGGATCTCGCCGACCGCCTCCGGCGGCACAAGCCGGCCGACGACGCCTCGGTGGTCCTCTGCGAATTTGGCGACGGAGCGTGAGGAGGAACACGATGGGGGCCGACCGGCCGATACCTGCGTCCAGACCGCCAGTCGGCACCGAACGGGGTGGACTCAGGCCGGTGGGCCCGGCAGACTGCGGCACGTGGCGAGTGCGGTACGGCTGGAGCCGGTGAGCGAACGAAACCTGGAGTCGTTGCTCTCCGTAGCGGCTGCCGAGGCGGAGCCGGCCGACGTCATGCCCCCGGTCGAGGCCCCGGCGGGCTGGTCGCACGCGCGTCGGGAGGCTTTCCGCGAGTTCCACCGGGCGAGCTTCCCGGGGCTGGACGGCCCGACCCGTACCCAGATGTTCGCGATCCTCGCGGGCGGCGAGGTGGTCGGGATGATCCGCATGACCCGGTGCGATGAGCCGGGCACGGTTGAGACCGGCCTGTGGCTGGGGCGCTCGGCGCGGGGTCAGGGGATCGGCCCGGCAGCGTTGCGTGAGTTGCTGAACGTGGCGGCAGCCGCGGGCATGCGCCAGGTCGTCGCCGCCACCACTCCCGACAATTCCGGTGCCCTGTCCGTCCTTTCCAAGTGCGGTGCGAAATTGCGCGAGGAGGGTGGCCGGATGTACGCCGAAATATGTCTCGACTCAACCCCTCCGGCTCTTTGAGGCTTCCTCCTCCGAGTCGCGTACTCCCTGCTCAAGACAGGATCAACGTCCCCTTTGCGACGATGGGATCCGCAATTCTGATTAGCTTTGTGAGGCGCGGCGCCAGCTACCGGACATAGGTTTTGCCGAACGGTCGCCGGGTACTGCCCGCCGGGTCCGCAAAACCGGGCACCTGATCGCGGGCCTTCCACGTGCCAATCCCCGGTGGCTGTACCTCGGCCCACTGTCGATCAGGTGTCTCCGCTCCGGGGAGCGAAGGAGAACTGATGAACAGCGGAGCACGGATCGGGCTCGCGGTGGGGGCCGGCTACCTGCTGGGGCGCCGGCGCAAGCTGCGTAAGGCCCTGATCATCGCGGCCGCCGTCGCCGCCGGCCGCGCCAGCAAGGAGTCCGGCGGGCTGCTCGCGGCGGGCAGCCGACTGCTGCAGTCGTCCCCCCAGTTGAGGAACCTCGGGAAGCTCGGCGGGCCGCTCGCCGCGGCCGGCAAGGCCGCCGCCACGGCCGCCGCCGGGAGCGGCATCGACGCGGTCAGCGGCAAGCTGCGCGGGTCCGCCGACGCCCTGCGCCGCCGTTCGGCCGGTGACGGTGCCGGCGAGGAACCCGCGAAGCCGGTGGCCGGCGCCGGGGACGAGCGGGCCGACGGGGACGAGCGGGCCGGCGGGGACGTGCGGGCCGACGGGAACGAGCGGGCCGGCGAGGACCGGCCGGCGGGCACCCAGCGGCGGCGGGGGCGGTGACCGTGGCGAACGAGACGCAGCCGGGCGGGCTGGGCCGGAAGGCCCGTGACCAGCTCGGTGACGACCTGAGGGACCTGGTGGCCGCGCTCGGCGAGCGGGCCGTCGCGGTGGTGACCGAGCGGGTCACCGGTGCCACCGGCCGGCTCAGCGAGTACGCGAAACAGGGCGGCGGGCCGGGGCTTATCGCTGCCGCGACCGGCGCGCAGCGGCTCGCCGAGGGCAGTTCACCGATGAAGGCGATGGTCCAGGCCGGAGTGGCCGGCGGTAAGGAGAAGATCATGTCGGCCCTCGGCGGTCGCAAGGGCGGCAAGGGTGGCGGCAAGAAGCTGAAGGTCACCAACATCGTCGAGGCGATCGAGGTCGGCGTGCCGGTGCGGGTCGCGTACAACCAGTGGACGCAGTTCGGTGACTTCCCGAGCTTCATGAAGAAGGTCGAGCAGGCCGAGAACGACTCCGACGAGAAGATGACCTGGAAGGCGCAGGTCTTCTGGTCGCACCGTAGCTGGGAGTCCACGATCGTCCGGCAGATCCCGGACAAACTGATCCACTGGCGGTCGAAGGGCGAGAAGGGCTCGGTGGACGGCACCGTCAGCTTCCACGAGCTGACGCCGGACCTGACCCGGATCCTGGTGGTGCTCGAGTACCACCCGCAGGGTCTGTTCGAGCACACCGGCAACCTGTGGCGGGCCCAGGGCCGCCGGGTCCGGCTGGAGTTGAAGCACTTCGTCCGGCACGTGATGACGCAGACCGTGCTCGACCCGGACTCGGTGCAGGGCTGGCGCGGCGAGATCGAGGACTCGCAGGTGGTCAGGGACCACGAAACCGCGCTGCGCGAGGAGCAGGAGCAGCGCGAGCGCGAGCAGCAGGAGCGGGAGCCGGAGGAGGGGCGTGCGCGTGCCGAACGCGGCCCGGGCGGCCCGGAGCCGGAGGAGGAGCCGGAAGAGGCCGAGGAGGAGCCGCGCGAGGAGCGCCAGCCGGTCCAGCGCGGCCGGCGTCGCCCGCCCGCCCGCCGCCGTCCGCCCGAGGAGGAGGAGTACGAGGCCTACGACGAGGGCGAGGACTTCGACGAGGGGTACGACGAGGAGGAGTACGAGGAGGAGCAGCCGCCGCCACGACGCCGGCAGCCCGCCCGTACCCGCCGGACCCAGCCGCGCGAGGAGGCCCGCGAGGAGCCCCCGGCGCGGCCCCGCCCGGTCCGCCGTGCCCCCGAGGCACCCCGTCGGCCGGTGGTCCGCCGTCGCCGTGAGGAGCGTGACGAGTGACGGTCGCGACCAGCACGGCGGGTCAGCAGGGCAGCGCGCTGGAGCGCACCGGCGGTGGCGGCGGCAATCTCGCCGACGTCGTGGAGACGGTGCTCGACAAGGGCGTCGTGATCGACGCGCAGGTGTCGGTCGCGGTGGTCGGCATCCAGCTCCTGGAGATCAACGCGCGGATCGTGATCGCCAGCATCGAGACGTACCTGCGGTTCGCCGAGACGGTGGACCGGCTGGGCATCCTCCCGGAGGGCCAGAAGGGGCTGCCCGACCTGGTGGAGGGCGCCTCCGGCGCGGTCACCAAGGGCACGGCGGTCGGTGGGCTCGGCAAGGCCGCCAGGGAGATCAGCGGCGCCGTCGTGGATTCGCTCAGCGACCGCGGGTCCGAGGAACGGGACCGGCCACGCCGGCGGCGGAACGAGGAGCGGTGAGATGAGCGACGAGAACGTGCCGGCGCGTGGTGAAACCGGCCTGTTCGTCTACGGCATCGTGCCCTCCGACGTGGAGCCGACCCCCGACGCGCAGGGGGTCGGCGACCCGTCCGGCGAGGTGGCCGCGATCCAGCACGACGACCTGGCCGCGCTGGTCAGCGAGGTGGGGTTGGAGAAGCCGCTGGGCCACCCGGCGGACCTGGCCGCGTACGAGACGCTGCTGGACGGCACGGCGGCGGTGGCCCCGGTGCTGCCGGTGCGCTTCGGCACGGTGGTGACCGGCCCGGACGCGGTGCGCGACCTGCTGGAGGCGCACCACGACCGGTTCGCCGCCGCCCTCGACGAGTTCGAGGGCCGGCTCCAGTACACGGTGCACGGCCGCTTCGACGAGCAGGCGGTGATCGGTGACATCCTCGCGGCCGACCGACGTGCGGCCGAGCTGGCCGGGCAGGTACGCGGCCGGCCTGAGGCGGAGACGAGGGAGCAGCGGATCCGGCTCGGTGAGCTGATCAGCCAGGCGGTGGAACTGCGCCGGGAGGCGGCCAACCGGGAGCTGATCGAGGCGCTCGCCCCGTACGCGGTGCTGAACGCACCCCGGCCGCCGAGCCACGAGCTGGACGCGGTGAACGTCGCCTTCCTGGTCGACGTGGAGGACGAGAAGGACTTCGACCGGACGCTTGAGGACTTCGCCGAGCAGCGGCGGGACTTGATGCGGCTGCGTCTTCTCGGGCCGCTCGCCCCGTACGACTTCGTCAGCGCACACCAGTTGGTGGAGTGACCGGTGGACATCCTCTGGGCGCTGCTCACCCTGCCGTACGCACCCGTGCGGGGGCTGACGGCGGTGGTCAAGGTGATCGCCCGGGAGGCGGAGTCCCAGCAGCACAACCCGGTCAACATCCGGCGCGAGCTGGAGGAGTTGGACCGGGCGGCGGCGGCCGGCGAGATCACGCCGGAGCAGCGGGACCGGGGGCAGCAGCAGGTGTTGAACCGGCTGGTGCCACCCGCCGGCGGCGCTGGGGACACGGCTCTCGGCGCCGCCGGCACCGGCCGGCGGCCACCCCCGAGGGGCCGACGGCGGACAGCCGGGCGACCGGTCGAGCGGCGGCGTGGCGACGATCGTGGGCGAGGGGGATGAGATGGCACCAGGACGGATCCGTGCCGACGACGACCGGTACGCCGACGAGGAGGAGTACGAGGAGATCACGGCGGCCGAGGCGGCCCGCGCGGGACTGCGGCAGATCGTCTCACTGACCGGCAAGGACGCGCTCGGCATCACCTCGGTCGAGCCCTCCGACGACGGCTGGCTGGTCGGCGTCGAGTTGGTCGAGGACCACCGGATCCCGGCCTCCACCGACCTTCTCGGCATGTACGAGGTGGAGCTGGATCTGGCCGGCAGCCTGCTGGGCTACCGGCGGACGCGCCGCTACCAGCGCGGCAAGGGGGACGGGGGTTGAATGAGATGACCACTGCGCGGCCACCCTCGGTGGTGCAGAACTCCGGGCAGGTCCTGCCCGCCGGACACGAGCCGGCGAACCTCGGCGACATCCTGGAACGAGTCCTCGACCGGGGCATCGTGATCGCCGGCGACATCCGGGTCAGCCTGCTCGACATCGAGTTGCTGACGCTCAAACTGCGACTGGTCGTCGCCTCGGTCGACACCGCACGGCAGATCGGCATCGACTGGTGGGAGCACGACCCGTGGCTCAGCTCCCGGGCCAGGCCGCCGGTCGAACCCGGCCCCCGTGACCCGGAGGAGGTCGAGGCGGAGCGCCGGCCCCGCGTCGCCCGGCGGGCCGCCCGGAGGGAGGTGTGGGATGAGTTCGACGGCTGAGCGGGTCGGCGCCGGGGCGGAGGTCGGCGTGGGGACGTGGCTGCACGGTGTCGTCCGGGACGTGGGGGCGGCGGTGCTGGCCGCCACCGCGGGCATGGACGGCGCACCGGTCCGCGCCGTGCGGGCCGCCGGGCTGACCGCGGTGGTCAGCACCGCGCCCTTGACCGAGTACGGCGAGGAGGCGCTGCGCCGCAACCTGGAGAACCTGGCCTGGCTGGAGCGGGCGGCCCGGGCGCACCACGCGGTGGTGGCGGCGCTGGCCGAGGCCGGGCCGGTGGTGCCGGCCCGGCTGGCGACCGTGCATCACGGAGACGGCCGCGTCGCCGGGCTGCTCGCCGACCGGCGGGCCGAACTGGCCGCCGTGCTGGACCGGCTGGCGGGTCGCAGCGAGTGGGGCGTCAAGGGGTACCTGGTGCCCGGGGTCATCCCCCGGACGGCGGAGTCGGCCGGGTCGGGCGGGGCCGGGGCGGCGTACCTGCGGCGACGCCGGGCCCAGCTCACCGCCCGGGAGGAGGGGCAGCGGATCTCCGGGGAGGCCGCGGCGGCGGTGCACGCGGCGCTGGACGGGTTGGCCGTGGCCGCCCGCCGGCACCCGCCGCAGGACCGGCGGCTCTCCGGTGCGCCGACCACGATGGTCCTCAACGGCGCGTACCTGGTCGATGCCGGGGCGCTGGCAGACTTCACCGCACTGGTCGGGGCGCTCGGCGAGCGGCACCCGGAGATCCGGTTGGAGCTGACCGGCCCGTGGCCGGCGTACTCCTTCGCCGAGGAAGGGCCGGCAGAGCCGGCCGCTCCGGGGGTGGTCCGGTGACCACCCAGCTCGCGCCGGACAGCGCCGACGGCCTGGACTACCAGCCGGTGGCCCTGGTGGACCTGCTCGACCGGGTGCTCGCCAGCGGTGTGGTGATCAGCGGCGACATCACGATCGCCATCGCCGACATCGACCTGGTACGCGTCTCGCTGCGTGCCCTGGTCGCCTCGGTCGGCGCGCTCGCCCCGCCCGAGCTGCGCGACGCCGTGCCGGAGCCCGGTCCCGTGCTCACCGGGGAGATGGCGTGACCGAACGGGACGAGGCGGCCGAGCTTGCGGCCGCGCTGGACGGGTCGACCTGGCAGCCGCCCCGGGTGACGCCCCTGGACCGGCGGCTCGCCGTCGACCGGGACTCCGTCGAGCGGGGACTGGCCAGCCTCGTGCTCACCGTGATCGAGCTGCTCCGGCAGCTGATGGAACGGCAGGCGCTGCGCCGGGTCGACCTCGGCGACCTCACCGAGGAGCAGGTCGAGCGGGTCGGGACGACGCTGATGGCCCTGGAGGAGCAGATGGCGGCGCTGCGGACCTACTTCGGTCTCGCCCCGGAGGACCTCAATCTCGACCTCGGCCCGCTCGGGCCGCTGCTCCCGACCGACTGAACCCGGTCAGGGGGCGTGCTTCTCGGCGTACGCGGCCAGCCAGGCGACCTGGACCGGGTCCAGCGAGGGGCGCACCCGGGCACGGGCCGTCGCGACGTGGTCGGCGGTGACCGTGGCGGCGGCCAGCGACTCACGCATCGCGGCGAGGGCCGCCTCCCGGACCAGCGCCGCGCAGTCCGCCGCCGAGAAACCGTCCAGATCCTCGGCCAGCCCGGCGAGGTCCACGTCCGGCGCGAGCGGCACCGTGCGGGAGGCGGCCCGCAGGATCTCCGCCCTCGCCGGCCCGTCCGGTGGCGGGACGTGGACCAGCCGCTCCAGCCGTCCGGGGCGCAGCAGGGCCGGGTCGACCAGGTCCGGCCGGTTGGTCGCGCCGACCACCACCACGTTGCGCAGCGCCTCCACGCCGTCCAGTTCGGTGAGCAGGGCGGCCACCACCCGGTCGGTCGTGCCGCCGTCGCTGGCCTGGCCGCGTACCGGGGCGAGGGCGTCCACCTCGTCGAGGAAGACCAGGGTCGGCGCGGCCTGCCGGGCGCGGCGGAACAGTTCCCGCACCGCGCGCTCGCTCTCGCCCACCCACTTCGACAGCAGCTCGGCACCCTTCACCGAGAGCACGTTCGCGCGGCCGGAGCCGGCCAGCGCCGTCACCAGGAAGGTCTTGCCGCAGCCCGGCGGGCCGTAGAGCAGGACCCCGCGCGGCGGCTGCACGCCCAGCCGCGCGAACGTGTCCGGGTAGGTGAGTGGCCACAGCACGGACTCGGTCAACGTCTGCTTGACCTCGACCAGGTCCCCTACGTCGTCGAGGGTGACCGACGCCAGCTCCAGGGTGGACGACGCCATCGTGGTCGGGCGGACCACTTCCAACGCGGCGGCGAAGTCGGCCATCGCGACGCTCGGGCGCTCCGCCGTCTTCTGCCGCAGCGCCGCCCGCACCCCGGCCTCGCGGACCAGCGCCGCCAGATCGGCGGCGACGAAACCGGGGGTACGCGCGGCGACCTCGTCGAGCCGTACGTCCTCGTCGAGCGGCACCTGCCGGGTCAGCACGGTCAGCTGCTCCCGCCGCAGGGCGGTGTCCGGCAGCGGCACCGTGATCCGTAGCGCGAGCAGGTCGGGGCCACGCAGGGCCGGGTCCACCGACTCGGGGCGGCCGGTGGTGCACACCACGGCGGCACCCGCCGCGACGGTCTCGGCGATCACCTGACGGAACACGGTGGCCACCGGGCCGGGCGCCTCGGCGGGTGCGAGCGCCTCGACGTCCGTGACCAGCAGGACGGACGGGCCGTCAGCGCGTACCGCTGCCGCGGCCGTACGCAGCCGCTCCGCAGCCGCCGAGTTGGTCAGCGCGGCCAGCTCGGGCCCCCACAGCGGGCGTACCCGCGCTCCGACCCGGGCGGCGACCGCGCGGACCAGTGCCGACTTGCCGGAACCGGCCGGGCCGTCGAGCAGGACGCCGAGCGCGACCGTGGTGCCGAGCCGGCGGAGCACCTCACGATGGTGGAAGCCGAGGTCGAGCAGCTCGGTCAGCTCCTCCGCCTGGGCCCGCAGCCCGGGCAGCTCCTCGACGGACGGCCCCTCCCCGCCGGCCTCGTCCACCTCCCGCAACTTCGGGGAAGATGCTGCCTCCCGTGTCCTGGAGGCAGCACCTTCCGGGAAAGTGCGCAGATCTTGGGCGGTGGCGGTGGCGGTGGCGGTGAGCGTCGAGCCGTGCGTGGCGCCGCCGTGCTCCCAGGCGACGACCGTGTCCATCGTGACCATCGCCGCCGTCTCCGGGTCTGCGGCGACGACGGTGAGCAGAGTGCTGGTCCAGGCGAAGCCGACCCGGTTGGAGAGGCTGTGCCGGGCCGCCTCCACGAGGCTGCGCACCGACGCGTCCGGCACCACGTCCTGGGGCAGCAGCGACACGTCGTCCCCGGCGGTGACGACCTTGCCGAGCAGCGCGAGCCGCAGCATCTCCGGGGAGACGGCCGCGACCACCTGCGGCGGGCCGGTCAGCACCACCCGCGCCGCGGCGGCGACCGGCACCGGGCCGACGGTGACCTGCCCACCGTCACGGACGCCGAGGTTGCCCAGCGTCAGGTCGTCGGCGTACAGCAGGCCGGGGCCCGCGCCCGGTTCGGCCGCCGCGGCGATCCCGGCGGTGACCCGGCGGCCGGCGAGCCGCACCGGGTCGCCGGGGCGCAGCCCTAGCGCCGTGAGCACCTCCGGGTGCAGGCGCACGATCCCCCGCCGGGCGTCCAGCGCCGCCGGCCGCAGGCTGGCGGTGAGTGTCAGCTCCCCCACCTGAGGAACCCTAGCCGGTGCAAGGAAGGGCCCCCTCTTAACGCCTGCGGTAGAGGAAGGGTCCCTTCTTAACAGCCGCGCCGGCTACCACGAGGGCTCGCCGTCGAGCAGGGACGGATCGTGCCGGATCAGCTCGGCGAGTCGGGCCGCCGGGTCCGGGTCCAGGCCGTCCCGGTCCGACCAGGCGGGCACGGTGTGCGCCGACAGCGGCCACGGCGGCGGTACGGCCGAGGGCTCCGCGGTGACCGTCACGTCCCCGCCCGACCGGGCCACCCGCAGCGGGAACACCCGGCCCCCGTGCTCCACCCGCAGCGCGACGGCCAGCTCGGGGTACCGCTCCACCACCCGGCGTACCGCCTCGACGACCTCCTCCACCGGGTCACGCCCGGGCGGATCCGCCCGGTGCTGGCCGGCCGACCTGGCGGGCCCGCCGTCGTGGCTGTCCGGCCACGCCGGTCCGGCGTTGCGGGCCGGCTCCCCGCGCCCGGGCTCCCCGTCGCGGCGCCCGGCCGCGTCGGTACCTGGCAGCGGAACCGTGTCCCCCTCCGCCGCCGGGTCGGTGCCCCGCCGCCGCATCGCCTCCTCGCGACGCGCCAGCCGGGCCAGCGTCTCGTCCAGACCACCCCTCATCACGACCACCCCTCTTCGATGAAACGGGTCCGACCGTCCGTCGGTTCAGGTCCTCCTCGCCTGCGTGGCCCGGTCCAGCGCCCGGTCCAGAACGACCAGCAGGGCGTCCCGTACGGAGAGCCGGTCCCGGGCGTCGAACTGCACAAGCGGCACGTGGTCCCCGATCGCCAGGGCCCACCGGATCGCGCCGAGGTCGTGGGCCAGCCGCCCGTCGAACGCGTTGACCCCGACCACGAACGGCAACCCCGACCGCTCGAAGAAGTCGATCGCCGGGTAGCAGTCGTCCATCCGGCTGCTGTCCACGACGACGAGCGCGCCGAGCGCGCCTCGGGCCAGGTCGTCCCACATGAAGCCGAACCGGGCCTGGCCGGGGGTTCCGAACAGGTACAGCTTCAGGCTGCGGTCGATGGTGACGCAGCCGAAGTCCATGGCCACGGTGGTGGTCGTCTTCCCGGAACGGCCGCCGGGGTCGTCGACGCCGATTCCGGCGGTGGTCATCTCCGCCTCGGTCGTCAGCGGCGCGATCTCGGAGATCGAGCCGACCGTGGTGGTCTTGCCGACACCGAAGCCGCCGGCGATGAGGATCTTGACCGGGATCGGCGGTGCGGCCGGGGACGCCACCCGCGGCCGTACCGCGGCGTCCGGCGCGGCCGGTGGGTGGTACGGCGGCGGGGGCACCGCGGCCTGTCCTCGGGCGTCGGCCGGGTGTGCGGCCGGCCCGCGGGTGTCGGCCGGGTGGGGCGCCGGCGTGCCGCCGTACCGGTTCGCGGCGCTGTTGGCGGCGAGCCCGCCCAGCGGGGCGACCGGCCAGTCAGGAGATCGCACGGAGTCCATCCATCACTCGCAGGATGAGGTCGGGGTCGAGGGCGTCGTCGTCGCTGGTGACGTGCACGTCGAGGTGGCCGGCGGCCCGGAGGTCACCGACCAGCACGCGAGTCACGTTGAAGTGCATCCGGGTCCGGGCGGAGATCTCCGCGACGGAGATGGGTGTGGCGCACAGCGCGACGATGGCCTGGAGTTCGGGTGCCAGCCGGGCGACCGGCGCCGTCCAGTCGTTGGGCGGGCGGGCGGTCACCTGCGTCTCCAGCCCGATCGCCGGGTCACCGCCGGTGACCCGGCCGGAGGTGAGAATGAAGGGACGCGGCCCGGCCGGCTCGTCCGGCTCCGGCTCGGGCGTCGCCGCCGGTACGCCCGCCGCGTCCCCGGCCGGGCTGGGCCCCCGCAGGTAGGGGCGGATCCGGATCCCGGGCTCCGGGTCCGGATCCTCGCCGGCGACGTCGGGTCTCACTGCTGGACGGCGTTCTTCAGTTCGGCGATCAGCTTGGGCGTGAGCGCCCCGCCGGCACGCCCGGCGAACAGCGTCATCTCGTACGCGACGGTGCCCAGGTTCGCCGACCGGTCGGCGACCACGCCCAGCACCGACCCGCTGCTGATGGCGCTGATCAGCAGGTACCCCTCGGCCATGTCGACCACCACCCGGTTCAACCCGCCGAGGGCGTACCAGCTCGCCGCGCCGCCGGCCAGGCTGGTCATGCCGGAGACCACGGCGGCGAGGCGCTCGGCGTTGGACCGGTCCTTGATCGCGGACATGGCCATCAGCAGGCCGTCCGAGGAGACGGCGATGGCCTCCAGCACCCCGGCCGTGCTGGAGGTGAACGAGTCCAGCAGCCAGTTGAAGGTGCGGGCCTCCGGGCTGAGGTCCGTACCCGTCGCCGGGCCGGCCTGGTTTTCGACGTTGTCGTGCAGGAAGGGGCTGGTCACCGTGATGATTCCTCTTCGTCGCGGCGGTCTGGACTGGCTTCACGCAGGGCGCGGGCGACGCCCGCCTCGAACTCGGTGAGGAGGTCGCGGACCTCGGCGGGATCACCGGGGCGGGTGTCCCCCGCCGGCGGGGACGGGGTGGCGGCCAGGTTCGCCCCGGGCACCCGGCGGGTCAGCCCGGGCGGGGTGCCCGCCGCGTTGACGGCGTCGGTGCCGCCGAAGGTGGGCGGCGGGGCGCCGGGCCGGGTCGCCTCGGCGCGGCGTACCCCGGACTCGACGGCCTCGACAAGTGCCCGCGCGGCGGCCGGGTCCGCGCCGACGGCGTCGACCGGCCCGACCCTTGGCCCGGGCGGCGGCAGATTCGCTCCCGGCACCCGCTGCCGGATGCCCGGCACCAAGGGCCCGGCCGGACGAGCCGGCGCTCCCGCCGGCTCGTGCCGGGTCGCCGGCGGCGGTCCACCGGGGTTCGCGGCGCCGCCGGGTGGGACCACGGGGCCGGGCGGGGGAGCGCCCGGCCCCGCGGGGATCGGCCGGCGGGGCAGCCCCTTGACCGTGGTCCCCGGCGCGGCGGCCGCGGCACCGCCCGGCGGCTGCGCGGTGGCCGGCGGCGCGAGGAGGGCCGGCGGGTGCCCGGCGGTCGGCAGATCGACCCGGCCGGCCGGGACCGGAGCGGTGATCTCCAGGTACGCGGTGGCGCCGCTCGGTTGGGCCTCGGGGAGGTTGAACGCGTCCCATGACCCGCCCGACTCCACCGTGTGGCTGGCCCGGCTGAGCAGCGCCGGGTCGAAGCCGGACGGCTCGCCGGCGACGGCCGCGGGCGCGTCGGTGGCCGCCGCCACCACGGCGGGGACGGCGGGACCGGCGGGGGAGCGCCGGTCCCGGTCCGGCACGGCCGCCCGGGCCACCGCCACGCCGGCCCGCTCCAGTCGCCGCACCAGCAGGTGCGACTGCGGAACGTCCAGTTGAGCGGTCACCCCGCCGCCCGCGGTGGCGGCGAGCCGTACCGTCCAGCCGTGCCGCCGCGCCAGCCGGCCCACCACGAAGAGCCCGAGCACCTCGGTGGGGGCGAGGTCCAGCCGTTCCCGCCGGGTGAGTCGGGCGTTCTCCTCGGCCAGCCGTTCCTCGGTCATGCCGATGCCCCGGTCCACCACACTCAGCCGGGCGCCGGCGCCGGTCAGCTCACCGGCAACGACGACCCGGGTGTGCGGCGGGGAGAAGACGGTCGCGTTCTCCATCAGCTCGGCCAGCGCCAGCACCAGGTCGCCGACCGTGCCCGGCGCGACCGAGACGTCCGTCGGGACCTGCACGTCCACCCGGGTGTAGTCCTCGATCTCGCCGAGCGCGAGCCGCACCACGTCACCCAACGGCACCGGTGCCACGTGGGGGTCGTCGCCGGCCGACCCGGAGAGCACCACCAGGCTGCTCGCGTTGCGGCGCAGCCGGCTGGAGATGTGGTCCAGCCGGTACAGGTGCTCCAGTCGGGACGGGTCGGTTTCCTGGCGCTCCAGCCGGTCGATGAGCGCGAGCTGCCGGCCGACCAGGTTCTGCGTACGGCGGCCGACGTGGCCGAACATCTGGGCCACGTTGCGCCGGCCGGCCACCTGGCGCTCCACCAGCCGCGCCGCGGTGCTCTGCACCCGCTCGAAGGCCCGGGCGAGGTCCCCGATCTCGTCGCGGGCCCGCACGTCCACCGGGTCGAGCCGGACGGCATGGACGCTCTCGGACTCGTCGTCGGAGACCCGGATCAGCTCGGCCTCGGCGACCCGGGCGACCCGGTCGGCCGAGCGGGTGAGCCGGGTCAGCGGCCGGGCGACCATGCGGGCGACCACCGCACTGAGCAGCACCACCACGGTCAGCACCAGCAGCGCCGCGCCACCGACCAGGTACGCGGCGGTGAGCGCCCGGCGCTGCTCGTCGGTCACCTCCGCGATGACGTCCGCGACGATTTTCTTCTCCACGAACTGCCCGAGGGTGATCATCGATCGGGCGGACGGGAAGAGCGCGTCGAGCGGGACGTCCCGCACCGCGCCCGCCGGGTCGAGCGGGCTGGCGATGAGGAAGTCGGGGCTGGTCCGCGCCGCCACCGCCGCGTCGTTGAGCTGTGCCACGGCGAGCTGCTCGGGGGTGATGAGACTCCGGAACCGCCGGTTGTCCACCCCCAGCGAGGCCATGCAGGCGACGAAGCGGGCGATCACCCTCGGGTCGTCCGTCGCCTTCACCAGCACGATGAGCGTGGCGCAGGCACCCAGTCCCTCGTCGGAGCGGAGCAGCCCGTCCAGCGCGAGCACCTGGCGGCCGGCCGCGGTGTCGGTGTCCACGTCGAACGGCAACCGCAGCGACTCGATCAGGCCCATGTTGACCGGCCCGTACGCGTCCATGACCTGGGCGGGCGTCGCGGTGCCGGCGAGCACCGCGGTGCGCAGGTCGGTGAGTTCGCGTACCCGGTCGAGGGCGGCGGCGACCCCGGACGGCAGTGCGTCGCCGCGGGTGAGGCGCAGGTCGGCGACCCGGTCGTCCACCGCGGCCGACCTCTGCACCAGCTCGCCCCGGGCGACCCGGCCGAGCAGCAGGCCGACCGACAGGATGCGTTCCTGTTGCAGGTCCTGGACGAGGCTGCCGACGCGGCTGGCCACGCGTACCCGGTCGGCGATGTCGGCCGCGCGCTGCGCCGCGGCCACCCGGTCGAGCACCACCGGCACCGCCAGGACCACCATGCTGAGCAGCGGGAGGACCACCAGCAGCGCGAGCTTGGCCCGGATCCGGAGCCTACCGAGCAGCATCGAACGGCCCCCAGGTCGTCTCCGCGGCGCGTGCCGGTCCGACCGGCTGGAGCACGAGCGGCTCGCCGGGCGGCTGCCAGTCGGCGGGAGCCACCGGTACGACCTGCCCGCCCGGCGTGGCGGGGGCACGGGCGGCCCGGCGGGACCGGTGGCGGTGGGCGGCGAGCAGCGCCAGCGCCGCCATCAGGAGTACGGCCGTCGCGCCGGCACCCACGGTGAGCCAGCGGTCCCGGTCGAGCCGGTCGAGCCGGTCGGCGAGCAGGGCGTCCAGCTCGGCGAGGATGACCGGCTGCAGCTGGCGGGCGGCGGCCTGGGCGGCCGACCGGGCGGCGGCGAGCCGGATCGGGTTCACGGTTCCGTCGGCGCCGGCGGGCGTGGAGTACGCCGCGAGCGCCTCCACCGCCCGCTGGTAGGTGTCCAGCGGGTCGAGCACGGTGGCGCCCAGGTTGGTGCTCTCCGAGCGGTCGACCGCCGCGCGCAGGTTCGCCACCAGGGTGTCGGCGGCGGCGATGGCGGCGTACCGGAGGGCGGCGAGCTCGGCCGAGGTCCGGGGCTGCTGGTCCTCGGGCCGGCGGGTGGCGAGCACGGTCAGGTCGGCGAGCCGCCCGGCGGCCACGACCGCCTCGGGCAACTCCTCGCCGATGCCGTCCTGGAGGAAGTACGAGTCCGTCTCCGGGGTGTGGATCAGCCCGGACGTCTCGCGCACCTTGCGTTGCAGGGCCAGCAGCAGGTCGGCGACCTCCCCGTACGCGGAGTACGCCGTCTCCGGGTCGGCGGGTTTCCGGTCGCGCAGCCCTTCGATCTTGGCCCGTAGGCCGGCCCACCGTTCCTGGGTGCGCAGTTCGCCGCCGATCCGGGCGTCGACCGTGGCGACCGTCTCGACCGACCGGGTGAGCGCGTCGCCGGAGACCGGCCGGCCGGTGACCGCCGCCGTCTGGGCGTCCACAAGCGCGTCGGTGACCGGGGCTAGGGCACGCAGGTACTCGACGCCGAGGCGTTCGGCGGCGACCTGTTCGCGGGCGTCCGAGGTGGATCGCCAGGACTGGCCGAAGAGGACGGCGAGCGGTACGAGGAGTGCCGGCACGAGCAGCATCGGCAGCAGGCGGCCCGCCGTGGAGGGTCGCCGACGGGCCCGCGACGCGGGGACGGTCATGGTGGTGTGCTCCTCCGACACGGGCGGGGTGGATCGGTGCGCGTGATCGACGTCGGTCCCGTGCACCGGACCCGGAACGTAACCGACCGGCTGTGGGGTCTTCCTCTCGTCAATCAGTCAGTTTTTGGTCACTTAGCGCAAAGTCACGCCTGGTTCACACGATCGGCACCCTGCGTGTGAGACGCCGGGACGGTCTGGACCGATCGGGGCGGTTTCTGATGAAGGTTCGGAATTTACGTGATACGAATTCATCTCGCTGGATGGGTCGGCCGGGATCGCCGTCGCCCCGACCACCGTTCGCCGACCGGACCAACCGGACGGACGTACGGCGGATCTCAGGTAACGCTCAGGATCCGGGCCGTACCGTGTGCCGCATGAAATCGCCGTCGCCGGCCGCGTGGATCCGGCGTGCCCTGCCCGACCGTCGGCGGGCGCTGGCCGCCGCGACCGCCGTCGTCCTGCTCGCCGCCGCCCTGGCCTGGGCGGTCCGGCCGCAGGGGCCGGACCTGCGCACCGAATCGGCGATGCTCACCGTCCGGTCCGGGCCGGCCGGCGACGAGCCGGTCGATCTGGACACCACGCTCTACCTGCCGGCGGGCGCCTCGGCCGCCGCCAAGGTGCCGGCGGTGCTGCTCGCGCACGGCTTCGGCGGCACCAAGGACTCGGTGCGCGCCGACGCCGAGGAGATCACCGGCCAGGGGTACGCCGTGCTGACCTGGACGGCGCGCGGTTTCGGCCGCAGCGGCGGGCAGATCCACCTGGACCACCCGGACTACGAGGTCCGTGACGCGCAGCGCCTGCTGGACTGGCTGGCGGCCCGACCGGAGGTCGCCACGGACGCGGCCGGCGACCCGAAGGTGGGTGTGGTCGGCGGCTCGTACGGCGGCGGGCTGGCGCTGCTGCTCGCGGCACAGGACCGGCGGGTCGACGCGATCGTGCCGATGATCACCTGGAACGACCTGTCCCGCGCGTTCCTCCCGGAGAGCACCGGCCGGGAGCCGGTCGACGGGGTGTTCAAGAAGGGCTGGGCGGGGCTCTTCTTCGGCGGCGGCGGCAACGTCGGCTCCGGCCCGGCCGGCATCTCCGGCGCGACCGGCGCCCAGCCGGAGGGCGCTCCCGCCTCGGCCGGCCCGCCGAGCCCCGGCCCGGGCGCCGGTCCCGGCACCGGCCCGGGCCGCGCGCCGGGCGGCGCGGCGGACCCGGCGTGCGGGCGGTTCGCCGCCGACGTCTGCGCCGCGTACCTGCGCATCGCCACCACGGGCCGGGCCGACCAGGCGGCCGTCGACCTGCTGAGGCGGTCCAGTCCGGCCGGCGTGCTCGACCGGATCGAGGCACCGACCCTGCTGGTGCAGGGCGCGGCGGACACCCTCTTCCCGCTCGCCGAGGCGGACGCCAACGCGCGCGGGATCGCCGCGAACGGCACCCCCGTGCGGGTGGCCTGGTTCACCGGCGGTCACGACGGCGGCGAGGGGCCGACGACCGACTCGGACCGGGTGAAGTTCCTGACCGTGCAGTGGCTCGACCACTACGTCAAGGGCGAGGGCCGGGCGCCGGGCGACGACTTCACCTTCTCCCGGATCGCCGGCTTCGACGCGCTCGACCGGGGCCTGGTCGCCACCGGCTACCGCACCACCGACTATCCGGGCGTCAGCGGCGCCGGCCGCCGGGTGGTGGCGGTGGCCGGTCCGGCGCAGCCGATCGCCAACCCGCCGGCCGGCAACCCGGCCGCGATCTCCTCGGTGCCGTTCGCCGGGGAGCTCTCCGCGCTGCTCGGCGGTGTCGCCGGGGACATTCCCGGCCAGCACGCCCGCTTCGAGTCCGCGCCGCTGCCGGAGGCGGTGGACGTGGTCGGCTCGCCGAGCGTCGCCATCCGCGCCGCGTCCCCGACGGGTGAGGCGGTGCTCTTCGTCAAGCTCTACGACGTCGACGGCAACGGCGCGGCCACCCTGCCGAACGGGCTGGTCGCCCCGGTCCGGCTCACCGGCCTGCCGCGGGCGGTTCAGGAGGCCGCGCCGGTCACGGTCACCCTGCCGGCGATCGTCCGCCGGATCGAGGCCGGGCACCGGCTGCGGGTCGTCGTGGCGACCTCCGACCAGGCGTACGCGACCCCGGTCGAGCCGGCCGTGCACACCGTGGCGCTCGGCGACGGCTCGGTCGTGCTGCCGACCGTGGCCAGCGAGCCGATTCCCACCACGGCTACCGTCTGGCGCTGGGCGCTCGTCGTCCTGCTCGCCGCGATCGCGGTGGGGCTCGTCGTGCTCGTCGCCGTCGTCCGCCGCCGGCACCGCCGCCAGGAGAGCAGCGTCCATCCCGCGTACGCGGACGTCCCGCTTGTGGTCCGGGAGCTCCGCAAGGAGTACGCGGACGGCTTCGTCGCGGTGTCCAACGTGGACTTCGAGGTGCACCCGGGCCAGGTGGTGGGTCTGCTCGGGCCGAACGGCGCCGGCAAGACCACCACGCTGCGGGTGCTGATGGGGCTGACCCAGCCCACCGCGGGCGAGATCTACGTCTTCGGGCACCGGCTGGTGCCGGGTTCGCCGGTGCTCTCGCGGATCGGGGCGCTTGTGGAGGGTCCCGGCTTCCTGCCGCACCTCTCCGGCCTGGACAACCTGAAGGCGTACTGGCGGGCGACCGGCCGGCCCTGGGCGGACGCGCACTTCGACGAGGCGCTGGAGATCGCCGGGCTGGGCACCTCCGTCCACCGGAAGATCAAGACGTACAGCCACGGCATGAAGCAACGCCTGGCGATCGCGCAGGCCATGCTCGGCCTGCCGGAGCTGCTGGTGCTCGACGAGCCGACGGACGGCTTGGACCCGCCGCAGATCGCCGAGATGCGCCGGGTCCTCCAGCGGTACGCCACCGGCGGCCGCGCGGTCCTGGTCTCCAGCCACCTGCTCGCCGAGGTGGAGCAGACCTGCACGCACGCCGTGGTGGTCAACAAGGGCCGGATCGTGGCGGCCGGCCCGGTCGAGGAGATCGTCGGCGAGTCGCCGAGCGTCCTCGTCGAGGTCACCGACCCGGCGGCCGCGCGCGAGGTGCTGGACCGCCTGGCGGGTGTCCGGGTGCTGCCCGACGGCGACGGCCAGTTGGTCGTGGACACCAACGGCACCGCCCGCAGCGAGGTGGTGGCCGAACTGGTCCGGGCGGGCATCGGAGTGGACCGGGTGGTGCCCCGGCGTCGCCTGGAGGACGCGTTCCTCGCCCTGGTCGGCGAGAACTCTCGGGGAAGCGGGGACCGGTGATGGTCGGTACGTCGTCCAGGAGCGGTGCCGGCGGCGCGCCCTCCGGCGCCGCGGCGGGTTACCGCCCGTCCGCCACGCTGCCGTTCGCCGCCGAGTTCCGACGGCAGGCGGCCCGGCGGCGGACCCAGCTCGCGCTCGCCTTCATGGTGCTGCTGCCGCTGATCATCCTGATCGCGTTCCAGTTCGACTCGGGGGACGACGACGACAACGGGCGGGGCGAGTTCGGCAGTTTGATCGAGTTCGCCACCACGGGCGGGCTGAACTTCACGCTGTTCACCATCTTCGTCTCCGCGTCCTTCCTGCTGGTCGTCGTGGTGGCGCTGTTCTGCGGCGACACGGTGGCCAGCGAGGCGAGCTGGGGCAGCCTGCGGTACCTGCTGGCGGTGCCGGTGCCCCGGGCCCGGCTGCTCGCGGTGAAGCTGCTGGTGGCGCTCGCGTACTCGGCTCTGGCGCTGCTGACGCTCGCCGGAACCGCACTGCTGCTGGGCACCCTGCGGTACGGGTGGGCGCCGCTGCGCAGCACGGTCGCCGCCCAACTGGAACCGGGCGAGGGGTTGTTGCGGCTGTTGGCGGTGCTCGGGTACCTGGCCGTCGTACTCCTGGTGGTGGCCGGCCTGGCGTTCCTGCTCTCCGTCACGACGGACGCCGCGTTGGGCGCGGTCGGCGGTGCCGTTCTGCTCTGGATCCTGTCCAGCATCCTCGACCAGATCACGGCCCTTGGCGTGCTGCGCGACTTCCTGCCGACGCACTACAGCACGGCCTGGCTCGGTCTGCTGTCCACGCCGGTGCAGTCCGACGACGTGGTCCGCGGGACGATCTCGGCGGTCTGCTACGCGACCCTGTTCTGGGGGCTGGCCTTCTGGCGCTTCACGCGGAAGGACGTCGTGTCGTAGCAGCGCCCGTTCCGTCGCCTGTCGAGCTGCCTGATGGTGAGACCAGCCGAAAGTGGCCCCGTGCGCGGTCGGGTGGGGCGGGACCGGCGGCGAACCGGAGAGGTGGGTCGCGGATCGGTGGGTTTGGAGCTGAGCCGGATATGTCATCAGGGCGCCGAGCAGTCGCCTGGATGGTCGGCGCGGCGGGTGCAGCGGAGGCCCGCCGCTCCGCGATGCTGATTCTGCGAGCCGAGGGCTTGGTGGAGGGCCACCAAGGGCGGGGCGTCTACGTTCGCGAGCGCGCCAAGTAGCTTCGAGGCTCGGCTGATCGCACAGATGGATCAGTTCCAAAGCGCGCCAGCCGCGGTCTTCGTTCCTGCGGAGTAGGTCACATCTGGCCACAGGATGGGAATGCGAGTTCGGCAGCGCGCGGCCTCTGCCTAGACTCGGCGGCACAACTGAATACCTCATCCAGAGGGGCTGAGGGATACGGCCCGACGACGCCCCGGCAACCACCCCGCGCGCTCACCGCAGAGCGACCGGCGGGGCAGGTGCCAATTCCGTCCCCGCCGCAGAGTGCGACGCGGGGGAAGATGAGAGGACTTCCGACATGACGTCGACGCTCGTCCCGTCCGGCATCGACACCGCCACCAGCCCCGCCCGCGCCCTGGTCTGCCGCGCCTGTTCGGCCCGGTACCCGCTGGCCGCGCAGCACGCCTGTTACGAGTGCTTCGGCCCGCTCGAGGTCGACTACGACACCGCCGCCCTCGCCGCCGTCACCCGTGAGCAGATCGAGGCGGGCCCGAAGAACATCTGGCGGTACGCGGCGCTGCTGCCCGCCGGCCAGGACCCGGCCGCCCGCGTCACCCTCGACCCGGGCCTCACCCCGCTGGTCGCCGCCCCGCACCTCGCCGCCGAGCTGGGCATCACCGCCCCGCTCTGGGTCAAGGACGACAGCGCCAACCCGACCCACTCCTTCAAGGACCGGGTGGTCTCGGTGGCGCTGACCGCAGCCCGGGCCCTCGGCTTCACCCGGTTCGCCTGCGCCTCGACCGGCAACCTGGCCAACTCCGTCGCCGCGCACGCCGCCCGCGCGGGCACGCCGTCGGTGGTCTTCATCCCCAGCGACCTGGAGCAGGGCAAGGTGGTCACCACCGCCGTGTACGGCGGCGACCTGGTCGCCATCGACGGGTCGTACGACGACGTGAACCGGCTCTGCGGTGAGCTGGTGGAGACCGACGAGTTCGAGGACACCGCGTTCGTCAACGTGAACGTCCGCCCCTACTACGCGGAGGGGTCGAAGACGCTCGGTTACGAGGTCGCCGAGCAGCTCGGCTGGCGGATCCCCGCCCAGGTGGTGATCCCGATGGCCTCCGGTGAGCTGCTGACGAAGATCGACAAGGCGTTCAGCGAGCTGGTCGAGATCGGCCTGGTCGAGGCGCCGGCGGACGGCTGGAAGGTGTTCGGCGCCCAGTCCGCCGGCTGCAACCCCATCGCCACCGCCCTGCACGACGGCACCGACACCATCACCCCGGTCAAGCCGACCGGCATCGCGAAGTCGCTGAACATCGGCGACCCCGCCGCCGGCCTGTACGCCCTCGAAGCGGTCCGCCGCACCGGCGGTTGGATGGAGTACGTGGACGACGAGGAGATCCGCGCCGGCATCCGGCTGCTGGCCCGTACCACCGGGGTGTTCGCCGAGACCGCCGGTGGCGTGACCGTCGCGGTGCTGCGCAAGCTCGTCGAGTCCGGGCGTCTCGACCCGGCCGCCGAGACGGTCGTGTTCAACACCGGCGAGGGCCTGAAGACGCTGGACGCCGTCGCGAGCGAGGTCGGCCCCACCCACCGCATCAAGCCCTCCCTCCGCGCCGCCCGCGACGCCGGCCTCCTGACCTGACTGTGAGGCTGGCCGGGTCGGCCCGAGGGTGATGGGCTGATGGCTGGTAGCAGCGGACGTGACTCTTGCCCTGACTGGCTTCGTGCCTTTGGCGGGACTTGTCCGTCCGCTGCTGCCGGCGCCGGCCCGGCGGGAGACGTTTGGCCTGATCAGGAGCTTGACCGCCAGTTAGTGGCTGGCGTGTCTCATCACAGTCCTGCCATCTCCGCACCGGACCGGACCTGTGCGTCCCCACGGTGAGGAGAGAACGCATGTCCATGCTGGCAGATCTGGTCGAGGTCGTCATCGGCGTCGACACCCACAAAGACACCCATACCGCCGCGTTACTCGACACCCGCACCGGCGGGGTCCTGGCCCGAGCCACGGTGAGCGCCGATCCGGACGGCTATGCGGAGCTGCTGGTAATGGCCGGGCAACACTCAGGGCTGCGGGCGTGGGCGCTGGAAGGCTCCGGCGGCTACGGCGCCGGCCTGGCCCGGCACCTGGCCGACGCCGGTGAGCTGGTCGTCGAACTCGACCGGCCGGTGCGCCCGGCCCGCCGTGCCGGGGCGAAGTCCGACTCGATCGACGCCGAACGCGCCGCCCGCGATGCCCTGGCCCGTACACGGCTGGCGCAGCCCAAGACCGGCGCGCAACGAGCAGCGCTGCAGGTGCGGCTGACCGCCCGCCGCGCGGCCGTGGAAGCCAGCGCAGACGCCCAACGACAGCTGCACGCCTTGGTGATCACCGCCCCCGAGGTGGTGCGGGCCCGCTTCCGCGGCCAGAGCACCCGAATCATGCTCACCACCGCCACCCGACTACGCCCCACCACCAACACGGACGTTGAGGTATTCACCTGCCTGACCGTGTTGCGCGACCTCGCCCGCCGCGTCCGCTTCCTCGAAGCCGAAGCCGCCGAACACGAGAACGCGATCCGCACAATCGTCCGCGCCTGGCGACCGGACCTGCTGCAGCTGACCGGCGTCGGGCCGATCGTCGCCGCCACCGTGCTCACCGCCTGGTCCCATCCCGGACGATGCCGCGACGACGCCGCGTTCGCCATGCTCGCCGGCACCGCCCCGATCCCAGCGTCCTCCGGCAAAACCGTCCGCTACCGCCTCAACCGCTCCGGCGACCGCCAACTCAACCGGGCCTTGCACACCATCGTCCTGACCCGCCTGCAACGCGACGAACGCACCCGCACCTACGCCGACCGCCGCCGCGCCCAAGGCAAGACCGACCGCGAAATCAAACGCTGCCTCAAACGCTACGTCGCCCGCGAACTCTACCGACGCCTCGAAACCCCACCCCAACCACTTGACGCGGCATAGGAGCGTCCGACCCGCCCACCCACCCGTGCATCGTTGGCGGGTTGGGGGGAATCGGACGGTAGTCGGGGTTTCGCGCTCAGTGCGGAAAACGCGCCGTGAAGGACTTGACGTCGGCAATTGAGCGGCGCAAGATGCTCCGTGCGGGAGGGCGTGTCGCCGAAGACCTTGTTCTTACGACCCAACGCCGGAGGCGTTGTGCGATCGTCCCTCCCGACCAACGTCCGATCGGGGCCAGCGGAAAAACCGCTGGCCCCGATCGTGTTTTCCGCGCACGCTCGGACCCATGAGCATCGCCGTCACGCCGTACGACGCCGCCGACCCGGCCGCGATCGACGAGGCGCACCGGATCGCGTTCGCGGCCACCGCCGCCGACGAGCCCGACTTCCCGAACCAGACGCGGGACGAGTTCGCGGCGTACGCGGCCAACCCGATGCCCGGGTACGTGTTGGTCCGCGCCCTCGGCCGGCTCGACGGTGTCGCCGCCGGCCACCTCGAACTGCGGCTGCCGCAACTGGACAACACCGACAACGCAAGCGTCACCCTGGCCGTCCACCCCGAGCACCGGCGCCGGGGCGTGGGCCGGGCGCTGCTCGCGTACGCCGTGGAGGTGGCCAGGGAGCACGGCCGCAAGCGGCTGTTCGGCGACACGGTGGTGGCGCTGCCGGGTGGGCCGGCCCGTCCGGAGGCCGGCGGCGCCTTCGCCGCGGCCGCCGGCGCGCACGCGGCGCTGACCGAGATCCGCCGCCGGCTCGACGTGGCGGCCGTCGACCACGCCGTCCTGGACGCGCTGCTCGCCGCCGCCCGCGAGGGCGCCACCGGCTATCGGGTGGTGGGCTGGCCGGGCCCGGTTCCGGAGGAGCACGTCGCCGACGTGGCCCGGCTGGAGAGCCGGATGAACACCGACGCGCCGATCGGGGACCTGGAGCTGGAGGCGGAGAACATCGACGCCGGGCGGATCCGGGCGGTCGAGGAGGTCCTCGAGGCGCGGGGCCGGCGCCACTACCACTACGGCGCGGTGCACGAGGCGACCGGCCGGCTGGTCGCCTGGACCATGCTCGACGTCAGCTCCCGCTCGCCCTGGCACGCCTGGCAGCAGACCACGATCGTCGACCCGGACCACCGCGGTCACCGGCTGGGGCTGCTCGTCAAGATCGAGAATCTGCGGTACGCGATGGCGCACGAGCCCGAGCTGCGCGCGGTGGACACCTGGAACGCGGCGGTCAACGAGCACATGATCGCAATCAACGAGCAGCTGGGTTTCCGCCCGGTCGACGGCTGGACGGACTGGCAGTTGACGATTTGAGTTGTGACACGGGCCTACTGATCGTGCGGTCCGGTGTTGCATGATGGCGGGCATGACGGAGACCCCGCACCCCCTGTACGACCGGCACGCCGACACCCTCACCCGTGCGCTGAAGGCCATCTCGGAGCGCGGTTACTGGTCCGCCTATCCCGAGTCGCCCAGCCCACGGGTGTACGGCGAGACCGCCGCCGCCGACGGCAAGGCGGCCTTCGAGGCGTACCTGGGTCGCGATTTCCCCCTCGACCAGCCCGGTGACGGGAGCACCGTCGCCACCGAGGCCAGCCCGTTCGGGGTTGACCTGGGCGTCCGCTACCCGCACGCGGCGGCCGACCAGCTCGTGGCCGCCGCCACCGCCGCGCTGCCGGCCTGGCGGGACGCCGGCCCGCAGGCCCGCGCCGGCGTCTGCCTGGAGATCCTGGACCGGCTGCACAAGAACGTCTTCGAGCTGGCCAACGCGGTGCAGTTCACAAGCGGCCAGGCGTTCGTGATGGCCTTCCAGGCCGGCGGGGCGCACGCCCTGGACCGGGCGCTGGAGGCGCTCGCCTACGCGTACGCGGAGATGACCCGGCACCCGGGGACGGCCGGCTGGGAAAAGGCGGCGGGCAAGGGCGACCCGCTGCGGATGACCAAGACCTTCCACGTGGTGCCGCGCGGCGTCGCGCTGGTCATCGGCTGCAACACCTTCCCGACCTGGAACTCGTACCCGGGGCTCTTCGCCTCGCTGGTCACCGGAAACCCGGTGGTGGTCAAGCCGCACCCGCGTGCCGTCCTGCCGCTGGCGGTCACCGTCAGGTACGCCCGCCAGGTGCTCGCCGAAGCCGGCTTCGACCCGAACCTGGTGCAGCTCGCCGCGGAGGCCCCGGGCGAGAAGCTCGCCTCGACGCTTGCCCTGCACCCGTCCGTGAAGATCGTCGACTTCACCGGCTCCACCGAGTACGGCGACTGGCTGGAGGCCAACGCCCGGCAGGCGCAGGTCTACACCGAGAAGGCCGGCTTGAACACGGTGGTGGTCGACTCGACCGACGACTTCGCCGGAATGTGCCGCAACCTGGGCTTCACGCTGACCCTGTACAGCGGCCAGATGTGCACCACCTCGCAGAACATCCTGATTCCCCGCAACGGCATCGAGACCGACCAGGGGCACAAGAGCTTCGACGAGGTGGCCGGCGGCATCGCCGCGGCGGTCGGCAAGCTCACCGCCGACCCGGCGCGCGGGGTCGAGCTGACCGGCGCGATCGTCAACGACGGGGTGCTGGAGCGGCTGGACGAGGTGACCAAGGTCGGCGAGCCGGTGCTGGAGTCCCGTACCGTCGAGCACCCGGCCTTCCCCGGCGCGGTGGTGCGGACGCCGACAATCGTCAAGCTGGGCGCCGGCGACGCCGCCACCTACTCGCGCGAGTGGTTCGGGCCGATCTCGTTCGCGATCGCGACCGACTCGACCGAGCACAGCCTGGAGATCCTGCGCTCCACGGTCGGCGAGATGGGCGCGCTGACCGCGGCCGTCTACGCCACCGACGAGGCGGTGCTGGACGCGGCCGAGGCGGCGGCGATCGAGGTCGGGGTGCACCTGTCGGCCAACCTGACCGGCGGGGTGTTCGTCAACCAGTCGGCGGCCTTCTCGGACTTCCACGGCAGCGGCGCCAACGCGGCGGCCAACGCCGCTCTGACCGACGGCGCGTACGTCGCGAACCGCTTCCGGGTCGTCCAGAGCCGCCGCCACGCCTGAGGTGTAAGGAAGGGCCCCTTCTTAACGCCTGGTGCATAGGAAGGGGCCCCTCTTAACAGAGGCTCGAGTTAACAGGGGCTCGAGTTAACAGGGGCTCGAGACAGCGGCGCGTCACGCCGGGCGGCGCATCTGAAGTTCGGTGAGCGTGGGGATCGTCGGATGCGGGACGCGTACGCCGGTGTCGACGAAGCCCAGCCGCTGGTACGCCCGGTAGGCCCGGTCGTTGCCGACCACGACCTCCAGCATCAGCTCCGCCCGGCCGCAGGCACGCGACCAGCCCGCAACCGCGTCGACCAGATCGGCGAGCAGCCCGGTGCCCCGCCAGGACGGCGTGACGTAGACCGCGTACACGACGGTGAGGCCCGGCTCCTCCGGGGTCACCGTGCCGCCGGCGTGCCCGACCAGCCGGCCGCCCGGATCCGCGACGAACTGCGCCATGCGGGTGCCGGACGAGACGTGCGCGACGCGCGCGGCGAACTCGGCGTGCGGACGGGCGGCCGCGTCGGCGATGGTCTCCAGGAACGCCAGCGGTGCGTCGGCGAGCATCTCCAGCCGCAGGGCCCGCATCCGCGCGGCGTCCGCCGGCCGGACCCGCCGGACCTGTGCCCGCCGCACCGCGACCTGCCCCGGGTCGGGCGCGCCCGGGTTGCTCGTCATCCCGCATGCCTACCACAGCGATGAACAGCGATGCGGATCCCCCGGAATATGCCCGATTTGTGGTCGTGCGCCGCCGTCACGCCTCGTGTAGCGTGCGATTTCGGTCACCGATTCAGCGGCCGTCGCCGATCGCCGAACCGGTGCCGCCCCGCGGGCCGGCGCGCCGGTCGCGGCGGGGTGAGTGGAACGCCGCGCAGAGTGAGGAAGTGCACCGTGGCACAGGGCACCGTTAAGTGGTTCAACGCCGAAAAGGGCTACGGCTTCATCGCCGTCGACGGCGGCCAGGACGTCTTCGTCCACTTCTCCGCCATCGAGATGGACGGCTACAAGGCGCTGGACGACGGCCAGCGGGTGGAGTTCGAGATCGCCCAGGGCCAGAAGGGTCCCCAGGCCGAGCGGGTGCGCGTCATCGCCTGAGCGGCCCTCGGCTCCGCTCCGCCGGGAGCCGACCGACGACGCCCGTGATCCGCCACCGCGGACCGTGGCCGGCCGGGGTGCGGCACCGACACCGCACCAGGGAAGATCGTGAACCGTTCCAGCCGTCGCTGAGGAGGGTTCATTGTCCGACCAGCCACCCCCGACCGTGCCGTCACCGCCACCGGATGATCGAGATTCGACGTCCGGTGCCGTGCCGCCTCAGGCGGCCCCGCAGCCCGGCACGCCCGGAGCCGAGGCGGCCCCGGGCCGCGACCTGCCGGGAGCCGAGCCGGCCCCGGGCCACGGCATGCCGACAGCCGAGCCGGGCCAGCCGCCGGCCGTCCCTCCGTACCCGATGGATCCGACCACGCCGGCGTACGTCTGGGGTCCGGCCGCGCCTGCGCCCGGCACGGGCGACGCGACGTGGGCGGCCTCCGGTCCGTGGCAGCCGGGCGCTCCGGTCTGGCCGGGGCAACCCTTCGCCGGCTGGTCCGCGGCCGGGCTCGATCCCGCCGACCCGCTCGTCACACCACCCGGTGCCGGCCTGACCGGCTGGTTCGACCGGTGCGTCGGCGCGGTCCGGCGCGGCTGGCGGCTGCTCCTGCCGATCCTGCTGTTGACCCAGGTGCTGCCGGCGATCCTGGTCGGGCTCCTGACGTACGCGGTCGACCCGACAGCGAAGTGGGAGACGGCCACGGCCGACGACCCGGCCGCGCTGCCCGACGGGTTCGTGGGGGACCTGGCCACCCTCTTCGCCGTCGCGGTCGGCGGCGCGGTGGTCTTCGGCCTGGTGCAGAGCGTGGGCTGGGCGGCGGGCACCTGGGTGATCGCCCGCCAGGCGGCCGGTGAGCCGGTCGACCTGGCCGGCGCGTTCCGCCACGGTCTGCGCCGCGCGCCGGGTCTGTGGGGCTGGACGCTGCTGATCGGCCTGCTGATCGCCGTCGGCGTGTGTTTCTGCGTGCTGCCCGGTGTCTACCTCGCGTTCGCCCTGAGCCTGGCCGGCCCGGTCTACCTCTTCGAGCGGCAGGCCCCGATCGCCCGGTCGTTCCGGATGTTCCACGACCGTCTCGGCCTGGTGCTCGGCCGGGTGGCGCTGATCGCCGCCGTGGTGATCGTCGTCTCCGGGGCGGCCGGCGTGCTGGAGGGCATGGCCACGATGCCGTTCGGCGCGGCGCCGCTGGAGTCCCCGGGCACGGCTGTCGGGCTCCTCGTCGTGCTGACGATCACCGCGCTGCTGGCGCTCCCGGCCCACCTGGCGCAGCAGGTCGGGCTGGTCGTCACGTACGCCGAGCAGCGGGCCCACGAGGCCCCGGTGAACGCCGCGCGGCTGGCGGCCGAACTCGGCTGACCGGGGTGATCGTGCTTGCACTCGGCAAGGGAGAGTGCTAAACAGGTCATTGGCACTCGCAGACCGTGAGTGCCAATGGTCGGGGCGGTAGGGCCACGGCCGCACAAGTGTCCCGAGACACGGGTGCGGCACATGGCCGGTCGTCGCGGGCTATCCGGCCCGGCCTGCGGACGTCGTCGTCGCCAGGTGGCGACGTCCCAAGGTGCGTACACCAGGCGGCCCATCCGGGGCACACCCTCGGGTGGCCCGTGAGTGTCCAGGAGGACAACGCCGTATGGCCAAGATGATCGCGTTCGACGAGGAGGCTCGCCGCGGCCTCGAGCGGGGCATGAACCAGCTCGCCGACGCCGTGAAGGTGACCCTCGGCCCCAAGGGCCGCAACGTCGTGCTCGAGAAGAAGTGGGGTGCCCCCACCATCACCAACGATGGTGTGAGCATCGCCAAGGAGATCGAGCTCGAGGACCCGTACGAGAAGATCGGCGCCGAGCTGGTCAAGGAGGTCGCGAAGAAGACCGACGACGTCGCCGGTGACGGCACGACGACGGCGACCGTCCTGGCCCAGGCCCTGGTTCGTGAGGGCCTGCGCAACGTGGCCGCCGGCGCCAACCCGATGGCCCTGAAGCGGGGCATCGAGGCCGCGGTCACGAGCGTCTCGGAGGAGCTGCTGAAGCTCGCCAAGGACGTCGAGACCAAGGAGCAGATCGCCTCCACCGCCTCCATCTCCGCCGGTGACACAAGCGTCGGCGAGATCATCGCCGAGGCGATGGACAAGGTCGGCAAGGAAGGCGTCATCACCGTCGAGGAGAGCAACACCTTCGGCCTGGAGCTGGAGCTCACCGAGGGTATGCGCTTCGACAAGGGCTACATCTCCGCGTACTTCATGACCGACCCGGAGCGTATGGAGGCCGTCTTCGACGACCCGTACATCCTGATCGTCAACAGCAAGATCTCGTCGGTGAAGGACCTGCTCCCGATCCTCGAGAAGGTCATGCAGGGCGGCAAGCCGCTGCTGATCATCGCCGAGGACCTGGAGGGCGAGGCCCTCGCCACCCTGGTGGTCAACAAGGTCCGGGGCACCTTCAAGTCGGTCGCCGTCAAGGCGCCGGGCTTCGGTGACCGCCGCAAGGCCATGCTGACCGACATCGCCATCCTCACCGGTGGCCAGGTCATCAGCGAGGAGGTCGGCCTCAAGCTGGACGCCGTCGGCCTCGACATGCTGGGCCGCGCCCGCAAGGTCGTGGTGACCAAGGACGAGACCACCATCGTCGACGGTGCCGGTGACGCCGAGCAGATCCAGGGCCGGGTCAACCAGATCCGGGCCGAGATCGACAAGAGCGACTCCGACTACGACCGCGAGAAGCTGCAGGAGCGGCTGGCCAAGCTGGCCGGTGGCGTCGCGGTGATCAAGGTCGGCGCGGCCACCGAGGTCGAGCTGAAGGAGCGCAAGCACCGCATCGAGGACGCCGTCCGGAACGCGAAGGCCGCCGTCGAGGAGGGCATCGTCCCGGGTGGTGGCGTCGCGCTGGTGCAGGCGGGCAAGACCGCCTTCGACAAGCTGGACCTGGCCGGCGACGAGGCGACCGGCGCCCAGATCGTCAAGATCGCGCTGGACGCCCCGCTGCGGCAGATCGCCGTCAACGCCGGCCTCGAGGGTGGCGTCGTCGTCGAGCACGTCCGCAACATCGAGGCGGGTCACGGCCTGAACGCCGCGACCGGCGAGTACGTGGACCTGATGGCCGCGGGCATCATCGACCCGGCCAAGGTGACCCGGTCGGCGCTGCAGAACGCGTCGTCGATCGCGGCGCTCTTCCTCACCACCGAGGCCGTCGTGGCGGACAAGCCGGAGAAGACCCCGGCCGCCCCGGCTGGCCCGGGTGGCGGGGACATGGACTTCTGAGTCCAGCTCCACGACACCGGGAGGGGCGGGCCGCGTCAGCGGTCCGCCCCTTTCGCGTATCTCCTACGTCGGCAGCGGCCGTTGGTTGCGCCGCTTCTGCGTCCGGTCGTACGGCTGCCGTACCTGGACCGGCTCGTCCACCACCGCCACCGGTTCGTCGGCCGGCGGCTCGTCGGTGCCGTCCATCTCCGCCCGCTGCTCGGCGTCGCCGAAGTCGATTCGGTCGAAGGGCAACGGCCCGGGCCGTTCGTCGTCCGTGGTCATGCTGCCTCCTCTACCGAAACGGTAGGGGGCGTCGATGGGCGACGCGGGCGAATGACGCTATCAGGTGATCTATCCTATTCGCCCGTTATCGATCCGCGAGGGTCCTCCGGTACAGGAAGAACACCCGCTCGATCCGGGCGCCCGCGCTGCCCGAGTAGAACCGGACCGGGCCCACCCAGCCGATCTGCGCCGCCGTGACCCCGGCGGCCCGCTGGTCGGCCAGGCAGCGACGGAGCAGCACGCCCCCGATCCCCGACCCCTCGGCCGCCGGCGCCGTACCCATCGGGCCGAACCAGCTCGGCCGCGACGAGCCCCAGGCGGCGAACCCCAGCACCTCGCCGGCACGCTCGGCGAGATGGCAGCCGGCCAGGTCACGGCCGACCGAGCCGGCCAGCTCCGCGTCCCAGGCACCGCCGAACACCGACCGGGCGAAGGCCGCAAGCGCCGGCAGGTCCGCCAGCTCCGCGCGGCGTACCGCCACGCCCTGGCCGGCCAGCCGCTGCTCCGCCGGCGCCGTCGTGCGCAGGGCCGGGCTCCCGTCGTACGACAGGTCGGCGGTCATGTTCCAGGCCGTACGGTCCTGGCTGTAGCCGAGCGCCTGCGCCGCGCAGACCGCCGGCGTGTACCGCACGTCAATGCCCGGCCAGGCATAGTACGGCGGGTTGCCGGCCAGCAGCACCTCCGTCGCCCCGAGCGCGGCGAGCCTCGTCTCGGCGTACGACAGCAGCGCCCGGCCGACGCCGCGGCGCCGGTGCGCCGGGTCCACGGCGACCAGGTCCACGTGCCCCTGCGCGCCGTCGCGGCCGGAGACCGAACCGATGAGTACGCCGACGAGGAGACCGTCCCGGTACGCGCCCAGCGGGACCACCGGCCGGTCGGCGGCGGCCCGGGACCAGAGCACGTCCACGATGGCCGGCGCCTCGGCCGCGTCCTCCGGCAGGTCCAGCGCCCGGCCGCACAGCTCCAGAACGGCGGAGAGGCGGTCCGGGGTCAGCTCGACGATCTCCACGCCCATGGACGCCGACCCTAGATCACCGGGGCGCTTCTGTTAAGAAGGGGCCCTTTTACTACCCCAGGCGTTAACAGGGGGCCCTTCCTTTCACCCCGTTGCGGCGCGGACGGCCGCGTACGCGTCGACGAGGCCGGCGCCGGCGACGTTGCGCTCGCCGCCGCACGCACCCGCGGCCACCGGGACCGCGTTGGCGGTCTCGGTCAGGATCCGTCGCGTCCTCGCCAGGTCACCGACCAGCGCCGGGTTCGCCGACCACATCAGCGCCGCCACGCCCGCCACCTGCGGGGTCGCCATCGACGTGCCGCTGAGTTCGCCGTACCCGCCGCCGGGCATCGCGCTGAGCACGTCGGCACCGGGTGCCACCAGGTCGGGCTTGGCCTCGCCACCGGGCGTCGGGCCGCGGGAGGAGAAGTCCGTCACCCGCCGCTGCCGGTCCACCGCGCCGACGGTCAGCACGTCCGGGTAGGGCGCCGGCGGGTCGTCGACCGAACCGCAGTGCGGCCCGGTGTTGCCGGCGGCCGCCACGACCAGGATGCCGGCGGCGTCCAGCGCGTCGGTGGCCGGTCGCAGCACCCGCGGGTCGCAGCCTTCGAGCGCCGGGCAGCCCCACGAGTTGGTGAGGATGTCCGGCGCGCGCTGCGGGCGGCCGTCAGTGAACGGGTCCCCGCCGGGCGGGAAGGGCGCCAGCATGAACTGGAGGCAGTCCAGGTAGTAGGCCGGGTTGCCGAGGTTGCGGTCCAGGTTGACGCAGCCGGTCCAGGAGGCGCCGGGTGCCACCCCGATGCCGCCGCGCCCGACGGCGCTGCCGAGCGTGTGGGTGCCGTGCCCGCCCTCGTCGTCGGGGACCGAGGTGCCGTCCCAGGGGTCGTGCCACGAGTCGTCGCCGCCCCGGAAACCGGCGGCCAGCGCCGGGTGGGCGCCGTCCACCCCCGAGTCGGAGCTGCCGACCGTCACGCCGGCGCCGGTGACGCCCAGCTCCGACCAGACCCGGTCGGCGCCGAGCAACCGGACGTTCCACTCCGGACCGCGTGGCGGTGGCGCCTCGCCGCGGGTCGGGGCGGCCGGTGCCGGCAGCGGCCGGATCCGCTGGCTGACCAGCACCCGGTCCACCTCGGGGCGGCCGGCGAGCCACGCCCGCACCAGCGGCCCGCCGTCCACCTCGATCGCGTTGACCAGGTAGTACGGCGTGTGGTCCAGCCCGAACCGGCGCAGTTCCCCGCTCAGGTCGGCCTGTGTGCGTCGGGCCGTCTCCACCAGCCGCCGGTAGACCTCGGTGGTCCGGGCGTCGCGGCCCGCCCGGCCGGTCGTGGTGGGGATCCCGCCGAGGTCGGCCTGCTCACGCAGCACCACGAACAGCCGCTCGCCGTGCAGGCCCGGCTGCCCCGGCCCGGCGGCCACCACGCCCACGGCGGCCAGCAGGATCGCGGCGGTCACGCCGGCGACCGCCCGCCCGGGCCGCGCGCCGTGCCGCCGGCCGAGCAGCACCCCGTACGCCACCGCGAGCACGACCGCGACGGCGAGCCCGGTGCCGGTGGCGACCGCCACCCAGTACGGCACGTCGCGGCTGCCGACCAGCGCCAGGTTGATCTCCTCGGCGTCCGTCCACGCGAGCGGGCCGAACACACCGAGCCCGACCAGCCAGCCGGTCCCCGGGCCGCCACCGGCCGCCGTGCGCCGGGCTGCCGCGGCGAGGCCCGCCAGCGCGAAGCCGGTCGGCGGCAGGGTGAACAGCAGCGGCAGGTGCGCGCCGGACTGCCCGACGGCCGCGCCGACCGGCAGCAGGGCCACGCCGGCGACCAGACCGCCGACGAGCACCAGGCGGGCGGGCCGGGGCGGTGTGCCGACCGCGAAGCGGGACCAGAGGGCGTCGCCCAGGAGCGCGGCCGTCAACGCGCCGACGGCCGCCGCGGCGAGCGCGGCGAGCAGTGTCTCCAGCAGCCCGCCGAGCGCGCCCACCCACACCCAGGGCAGCAGCAGGACCAGTCCACCCGCGAGCCCGAGCAGCGTGACCGGGGCGGGACGCGGCACCGGGCCGGATCCGTCGGGCGGCGTGGTCCGGGCGGCGACCAGCCGGCGCACCACGAGCGCGGCCAGGCCGGCCGTGACGGCGAGCGCCGCGAGGTACGCCTCGTGGTGCACCGGCGGCAGCGCCCGCAGCAGACCCAGCGCGGCGAAGGCGAGCAGCCCGGTCAGCCAGACCCGGCCGGCGGCACGGACCGTCGCGGACCGGGGTGCCAGGGCCAGCGCCAGGGTGGGCGTACCGGCCAGGAGCAGCACGCCGACGGTGGTGACCGGCCAGAGCCAGGTCGCCCGGTCGAGCCCGGAGACGAGCAGGATCTGATCGGCCAGCCATCCGCCGAGCTGCGCGACCACGGTGAGCCCGACGATCCACAGGCCGACGGCGACGGCGGCCACCACCGCCCAGGGGCTTCCCCGCTCCGCCGGTGCCGGGGTGACGTGATCCGCGGGGCGTTGAGGCTGCATCGGCAAACAGTACGACGCCGGCACGACGTCGGCGGCGCCCGGCCCGAACCGTCGGGCCACGGCGGGCCCGCGTGCGTGCCACGGGTGGGGCGGCGGCGGTTACGGTGGAGACGTGCGTGACCCCAACGTGTCCCGAGCGACCGCCAGCCAGCTCTCCCCGCAACGGCGCGCCGCCGACCTGCGCCGCCTCGCCGCCGAGCGATTCGACGTCCTGGTCATCGGCGGTGGCGTGACCGGCGCGGGGGCCGCGCTGGACGCCGCCTCACGCGGCCTCAAGGTCGCCCTGGTCGAGGCCCGCGACTACGCCGCCGGCACGTCCAGCCGGTCCAGCAAGCTGATCCACGGTGGCCTGCGCTACCTGGAGCAGCTCGAGTTCCACCTGGTTCACGAGGCGCTCACCGAGCGGGGCCTGCTCGCCACCCGGCTCGCCCCGCACCTGGTCCGGCCGGTGCCGTTCCTGGTCCCGCTGCCCGGCGGCGGCCTGCGGGATCTGCCGGCCCGGCTGTTCCGCCGCTCCTACTACGGGGCCGGCGTGGCGACGTACGACGCGTTCGCCGGGGTGTTCGGCGGCGGCCGGGGGATGCCGCTGCACCGGCACCTGACCCGCGAGGGCGCCCGCCGGGTCTTCCCCAGCCTGAAGGCGGAGGGGCTGGCCGGCGCCATCCGCTACTACGACGGGCAGGTCGACGACGCCCGCCTGGTGGTCACCCTCGCCCGGACGGCGGCCAGCCTCGGTGCGACCGTGGTGACCAGCGCACGCGCCGTCGGCCTGATCCGGCAGGCCCGGGAGGTGACCGGGGTCCGCGTCCGCGACCTGGAGGCGCCGGCCGGCTCCCCGGACGCCGAGTTCGAGGTACGCGCCCGCACCGTCATCGCGGCCACCGGCGTCTGGAGCGACGACATGTCCCGGATGCTCAACGACGTCGGGCTGCGCCCCGGCATCCGGGTCCGGGCGTCCAAGGGCGTGCACCTGGTGGTGCCCCGGTCGGCGATCACGGGTGAGACCGGGCTGATCCTGCGTACGGCGACGAGCGTGCTCTTCGTCATCCCGTGGGGCGGGCACTGGATCATCGGCACCACCGACACCGACTGGCAACTGGACCGCTCCCACCCGGCGGCCTCCGCCCGGGACATCGAGTACCTGCTGGCGCAGGTCAACAGCGTCCTGGACCGGCCGCTCACCACGGCCGACATCGAGGGCGTGTACGCGGGCCTGCGGCCGCTGCTCGCCGGCGAGGCGGACTCCACCTCGAAGCTGTCCCGCGAGCACGCGGTGTTCGAACCGATGCTCGGTCTGCTGCTGGTCGCCGGGGGGAAGTACACGACGTACCGGGTGATGGCCTCGGACGTGGTCGACCGGGCGGCGCACCGGCTCGGCTCGGTGCGCCCGTCCCGGACCGCCGACCTGCCGCTGCTCGGCGCCGACGGGTACGCGGCGCTGTGGCGGGACCGCGCCGACCTGGCCCGCCGGCACGGGGTGCCGGTCGGCGTCGTCGAGCATCTGCTGGAGCGGTACGGCAACCTGACCCTGGACCTGCTGGCCCTGATCGACGCCGATCCGCTGCTCGCCTCGCCGCTGGCCGGCGCACCCGAGTACCTGGCCGCCGAGGTGACGTACGCGGCCAGCGCCGAGGGGGCGCTGCACCTGGAGGACGTGCTCACCCGTCGTACCCGGATCTCCATCGAGACCACGCACCGCGGCCTGGAGTCCGCGGAGCACACCGCCGAGTTGATGGGGGCGGTGCTCGGATGGGACGCCGAGGTCCGCGCGCGGGAGGTCGCGCACTACCGGGCGCGCGTGGCGGCGGAGCGGAACTCGCAGCTGATGCCGGACGACGCGACGGCCGACGCGGCCCGGGTCGGCGCACCCGACGTCCGGGGCTTCGCCGCGGACCGGGGCGCCGACGGTGATCCGGTCGAACTCCCCTCCTCCTCCCGGTGACCGATCCACTGCGGAACGTCCATCATCGATGGACGGGCCGACCGGTGGGTTACGCGCGCTACCTACGGTGGGGTAGGTTGCGGCGCGTGGTTGCCGCATCCTGGTCGCGTCCGGTCTCACTGTCCGTCGCCGCCGTGCTGGCGGCCGTGCTCGCCGGCTGCGGCGGCGCCGACGCGGGTGGCTCGCCCCGCCCGGAGCAGTCGGCGGCTGCGCCCCAGCTGGGCAACGCGACGACCGTCGGCGAGGGCCGCGTCACGCTGTTGCAGAAGGTCGGCGCGAACGGCCCGCTGCGGACGCTGAACGTCGAGGTCGACGGCCGGTGGGAGTGCGTGGACTGCGCCGGTGACGGCGTGACGTCGACCGGCGCGCTCAACCCGGAGCAGCTCAGCCGCCTGCAGGCCCTGCTCGCCGACCCCGGCCTGGTCAAGGAGACCGACCAGGCGCGGCAGTACCGGGTCACCTGCATCGACGCGCTGACGTCCAGCCTGCTGACCTCGTCGGGCACGATCACCTCCCAGGACTGCCCGGGCGAGGTGCAGCCGAAGATCGCCAACGAGATCCTGCTGCTGCTGACCCAGGCGACCCCGGCCGAACCCACCGCCTGAGCGCCTCCGCCGGTCAGAGCACCTTGCCCGGGTTGAACAGCCCGCCCGGGTCCAGCGCCGCCTTGATCGCCTCGTGCACCCGTACGCCGACCGGGCCGATCTCCCGGGCCAGCCAGTCGCGCTTGAGCAGGCCGACCCCGTGCTCGCCGGTGCAGGTGCCGCCCATCTCCAGGCCCAGCCGCATGATCTCGTCGAAGGCGCGCCGCCCCCGGCCCAGGCTCGCCGGGTCGGCCCGGTCCACCACGATGTTCGGGTGCAGGTTGCCGTCCCCGGCGTGCCCCACCACACCGATCGGCACGTCACACTCGGCCGCGATCCGGGCGACGCCGTCGAGCATGGCGGCCAGCGAGCCGCGGGGCACGGCCACGTCATCGATGATCAGCCCACCGTTGCCGGCCGGGTACGCGTCAGCGGCGAACTTCTCCATCGCCGGGTGCGCCAGCCGCCGGGCCTGCAGCAGCGCCGCCGCCTCCACCGCGTCGGTGGCGGCGTACACCTCGTCGGCGCCGGCCGCCTCGCAGACCGCCGCGAGGCCGGCCAAATCGTCGGCGGCCCGGGTGCCGGTGTCCACGGCCGCCAGCAGCAGCGCCTCCGCGTCCGTCCGCAGCCCCATCGGCCGGTACGCCTCGATCGCCCGCAGGTGCGTCTGGTCGAGCAGCTCCAGCAGGCTGGGCGAGAGGCCCTGGGCGGCGATCTCGGCCACGGCCACGCCGGCGGCGGCCGTCGACGGGAAGACCGCCACCATGGTCAGCGACTCGGCCGGGGCGGGGCGCAACGCGACGGTCACCTCCGTGATCACGCCGAGGGTGCCCTCGGAGCCGACGAAGAGCCGGGTCAGGTCGTACCCCGCCACGCCCTTGGCGGTCCGCCGGCCGGTGCGCAGCACCTCGCCGGAGGCGAGCACCACCTCGAGACCGAGCACGTACTCGGTGGTCACGCCGTACTTCACGCAGCACATGCCACCGGCGTTTGTCGAGACGTTCCCGCCGATCGTGGAGGACTCCCAGGACCCCGGGTCGGGCGGGTACCAGAGGCCGTGCTTGGCGACGGCGGCGGCGAGCGTCGCGTTGACCACGCCGGGCTGCACCACGGCGATCCGGCTGACCGGATCGATCTCCAGGATCGCGTCCAGGGCCGCGGTGCTGATCACCACGGCGCCCTCGACCGCGTTCGCCGCGCCGGCCAGCCCGGTCCGCGCGCCCTGGGGCACCACGGGTACGCCGTGCCGGGCCGCCGCGCGTACCACCGCCGCCACCTGTCCGGTGTCCCGGGGACGGGTGACCACGAGTGGCGTACCCGAGGCGCAGAGATCCGCCTCGTCCCGCTCGTGCATCCGCAGCAGATCCGGATCCGTCAGCACGGCGTCGTCGCCGAGCGCGGCACGCAGTTCGTCGAGGAGGGGACGCATGCGCCGAGGCTACGACCCCGCAACCTGATCATCAAACCCCCGCCCCCGCTTCCGCGATCTTGCACTTTTCGCCCCGGCATTCCGGGCGAATGACGTATACCGAGGGCCGAAAGTGCAAGATCGGCGGGCGAGGCTGGGCCGGGCCGGGCCGGGCCGGGGGCGGGGCGGGGTGGGGTGGGGGTGGGTCAGGGGGGTGGGGTCGTTAGTTCGCGGGTCAGGTTGGCTCGGGCGGGTTGTTCCCAGCGGGTGGACAGTGCGGGGTGGTGGTAGAGCGTGGGCCGGGCCAGCAGGGTGGCCAGGACGCGGGCCCGGCCGGCGCGGAACTGCGGCTCCGGCACGTGCGCGTACTCCCGGCGGATCGCGGCGGCGTACCGGTCGTACGCCTCGGGGCTGGCGGCCAGGACGGCGAGGTCGGCGTCGCAGAGCAGCCCGCCGTCTGCGTCGGCCGGGTCGGCCGGTGGGCCAGCGGGGCGTACGCGTCGATCACGTCCAGCACCGCGATCAGGTGCGTGGGCGTGTGGTAATGCCGGTGCGGCTCCCGCCAGCGCCGGACCAACTCGGCGCCGGCGGCGCTCACCTGCCCGCCGTCGGTCGCGCCGGCGTCCCGGGCCGCGGCCCGCCACCGGTCGAGGAGGTCGACCACGCGGTCGAGTCTGCCGGGTCGACGCGGAACTGTTAATAAGGGGCCCCTCCTCTACCGCAGGCGTTAACAAGGGGCCCTTCCTTTCAAGGATTCGGCGGGGCTGGTGCGGGTAGTACCGGCCGTGGCCCGGGACGAACGACCATCGCTGGCGCAGCGGTTCGCGTTGCGGGACGGCGGTGTGGACATCGACGGGGCCCGGATCGCCGAGTCGGTGCAGCAGCTCCACGTGCGGAGCAAGGCCACCCTGCACGACCGCCTGCACCGGGTACGCATGTCGCTGGGCCTCGCCTTGCAGGCCGGACTCGCCGCCGGCCTCTCCTGGCTGGCGGCCCACGAGCTGCTCGGCAATCCGCAGCCGGTCTTCGCGCCCATCTCGGCGGTCGGCACGCTGGCCGCCTCGGTCGGCCAGCGGTTCCGGCGGACCGTCGAGCTGATCGTCGGGGTGGCGATCGGTGTGGCGGTCGGCGACCTCATCATCTACTTCCTGGGCACCGGTCCCTGGCAGCTCGGCCTCGTGGTGACCGCCGCGATCGTCCTGACCGTCTTCGCCGGCGCCAGCGTCGCCATCGTGATCCAGGCGGCGGCGACCGCGGTGCTGATCGTGACCCTCAGCCCGTCGACGGAGAACCTCGAGATACCCCGGTTCGTCGACGCATTCGTCGGCGGCGGAATCGCGCTGCTGGTCACCGCGGTCCTGCTGCCGCTCAACCCGCTGCGGGTGCTCAACCGTGCCGCCCGCCCGGCGCTGGACCTGCTCGCCGCCCAGCTCGACGCCGCCGCGGACGGGCTGCGGGAACGCGACCGCGACAAGGTCCAGGGCGCACTGGAGCGGCTGCGCGACAACAAGGAGGTACTGGCCGCGTTCACCGAGGCGATCGAGGGCGCCAAGGAGACCGTGACGCTGTCGCCGGCGCGCTGGCACCGCCGCAACGAGCTCGCCCACTACGCGGAGGCAGTCGACCCGATCGACCGCGCCATGCGCAACAGCGGCACCCTGATCCGGCGGGCCGTCACCCTCATCGAGGACGAGGAGGCCGTCCCGGACCCGATGCCGGATGCGGTGGCCCACCTCGCCGAGTCGGTTCGCCTGCTCAAGCACGAGTTCGCCGTGGGGGAGGAGCCGGACAAGGCCCGCGAGCGGTCGCTGCGCGCGGTCAGCGAGGCCGGCCGGGCGTACGCCGAGGGGGTCGGCTTCTCCGGCAGCGTGGTGATCGCGCAGGTGCGTACCACCGCGAGCGACCTGCTGGTCGCGTCCGGCATCAACCAGGAGGAGGCCAACCGCTGGGTGCGCCGGTCCTTCGGCGAGCAGGACGAGGCCGGGAAACCGGCCGGGCAGGGCAGCGCCCCCCGGCCGCCCACCGCCCCGCCGGTCGGCTGACCGGCCCTCAGGCGAGCGCGGCGAGGGCGGCCAGCAGCCGGTCCACGTGCTGCGCCGTGCTGCCCAGCCCGATGCTGGCGCGCAGCGCCGTCGGCGGCAGGTCCCGCCGCCCGGTCCGCGCGGCCGCCTCGGCGAGCAGCCGCCGGGCCAGCGGGTGGGCGCAGAACAGGCCGTCGCGTACGCCGATGTCGTGGTGCCGGGCCAGGTGGGCCGCCACCTCGTCCGACTCCCGGCCGGCCACCACGAACGAGACGATCCCCACCCGCGGCGCGTCCGGGCCGAAGGTACGCAGCTCGACCACGTGCGGCAGCGCCCCGATGCCGTCCCGCAGCCGGGCCAGCAGCGCCTGCTCGGCGTCGTGCAGGGCACCGCGGTCGGCGGCGGCCAGGGCGTCGCAGACCGCCGCGAGGGCCACCGCGCCGAGCAGGTTCGGCGTTCCGGCCTCGTGCCGGGCCGGCCCGGTCGTCCACCGGACGTCGTGGGTGGCGGCGCCGACGTGGCTGGTCGCCCCGCCACCGGCGAGGTAGGGCGGGGCGGCGTCCAGCCAGTCGGCCCGCCCGACGAGCACGCCGGCGCCGAACGGCGCGTACAGCTTGTGCCCGGAGACGGCCAGGTAGTCGATGTCGAGGGCGCGCACGTCGACGGGAGCGTGCGGGGCGAGCTGCGCGGCGTCCACCGCGATCCGGGCCCGGTGTCGCCGGGCGACCCGGGCCAGCTCGGCAACCGGCCAGCGCTCGCCGGTCACGTTGCTGGCACCCGTCACGGCGACCAGCACCGGCAGCTCGCGCCCGGGACCGTTGCCGCGGCGCAGCTCGCCGAGTGCGGCGTCGAGCGCGCGGACGGCCCCGGCCGCGTCGGCCGGCACGGGCAACCGGACCGAGCCGCGCGGCCAGGGCAGCAGGTTGGCGTGGTGCTCCCCGCCGAACGTCACCACCGTGGCACCGGCCGGCAGGGCCCGGGCCAGCAGGTTCAGCGCGTCCGTCGTGTTCCGGGTGAAGACCACGTGATCGTCGGGCCGGGTGCCGAGGAAGTCGCCGACCGTCTGCCGGGCCCGCTCGTAAGCGAGCGTGCAGCGCCGCGACAGCGCCCCCGCGCCGCGGTGCACGCTGGCGTACCAGGGGAGCAGCGCGGCCACCGCGTCGGCCGCGGCCCGCGCGCACGGCGCGCTGGCCGCGTAGTCCAGGTTGATCTGACCGGGTACGCCGAGCACGTCGAGCGGTCCGGCGGGGGCGAGGGTCGTCGGGGGTGTGAGGGTGAGGGTCATCGCGGCGCCTCCGGGTCCAGGGACCCCGGCGGGCACAGGGCGGGGTCCGCGCTTGCCCGGCGCGCGGATCGGGCCGGGCCCGGTCATCACCCGGGGCACCCCACCGCGAACCTCGACGAGGGTTGCCGGCCAGCAAGCCGGGGCTTGACGCTGGCGCTCGTGACCTGCCGGCAGCATAGCGGGCCGTGGTGCGGCCGTCCCGGCGGGCCGGCGGTGACTACGCTGACGACATGGCCGACACCCCGCCCGGCGTTTCCCTGCCGCCGTCGCCGACCGCCGCCGATCCCTCGGCCGGCCCCAGGATGCCGGCGCGCCGCCCGGGCTGGCGTCGCTACCTGGTGCTCGGTGGGGTCGTCCTGCTGATCGCGGCCTGCGCCGTCTTCATGGTGTGGACGCTCGGCGAGAGCCTCGGCGGCGAGGCGTTGCTGATCGGGGTGATCGCCGCGATCCTTCCGGTCCCGGTGCTGGTGGCCTGCTTCCTCTGGCTCGACCGGTACGAGCCGGAGCCGCTGAAGTATCTGATCTTCTGTTTCGCCTGGGGCGCGTTCGTCTCGACCGCCGCCTCCCTGACGGTGAACACCTTCGCCGCCGACCGGTTCGAGGCGCTGCGCCTGCCCACCGCGCTCACGGCTGTGCTGGTGGCGCCGTTCATCGAGGAGTTGACCAAGGCGCTCGGGCCGATCCTGCTGCTGATCTTCCGGCGCCGGGAGATCTCCGGCATCACCGACGCCCTGGTCTACTGCGGGCTCTCCGCGATCGGCTTCGCCATGGTGGAGAACATCCTCTACCTGGGCGGCTACGGCTACCGGACCGGTGTCGAGGAGTACGGCCCGGCCACCGGAACACAGCAGGTGATCGCCATCTTCATCGTGCGCATCCTGCTCTTCGGGTTCGCGCACCCGCTGTTCACCTCGATGACCGGGGTGGGGCTGGGCATCGCCGCCCGTGCGGCCGACCGCCGGGTACGGGTGCTCGCGCCGATCGCCGGCCTGCTGCTGGCGATGATGCTGCACGGCACGTGGAACCTGCTGCCGACGCTCACGCAGGCCACCGGTCAGCCCCTGATCCTGCTCTACGGGTTCCTGGGTGTCATGGTGCCGATCTTCTTCGGCATGGTCGGGCTGGCCGTCTGGCTGCGGTCCTGGGAGGGCCGGCTGACCGAGCGCACCCTTCCCGACTACGTCCACGCCGGGTGGCTCACCCCGCCGGAGGTGGCGGCCCTGAGCAGCCTCGGGCGGCGGCACGCGGCCCGGGTGTGGGCCAAGCGGGTCGGCGGCGACGCCGGGCTGAAGGCGATGCGCGGGTACCAGTTCGCCGCGACCCGGCTCGCCCTGCTGCGCGACGGGATGCGCCGCGGCCTGGACAGCCGCCCCGCCGACCGCGAGCGGGCCGTCGCCGAGGAGCGATACCTGCTGGAGATGATCAGTGGCTACCGGGCGTTCTTCGTCGGCCGGGACCCGTACGCCCCGGTCGGCGTCTGGGACGGGCGCCGCTACCACCTGCGGTTCCCGGACGGCTCCCAGCGCCCGGTGGAGGCGCCGGACGAACCGGTCGTCCCGATTCCGGTCGTGCTCGCCCCGCCGCCGCCCGCCTTCCCGCCCGGCTACCGCCCCGGTTGGTACGGTGTCCGCCCGCCGGCTCCGTGGCCGCCGCCCCGGTACTGAGTCAGGCCGTCAGGCCGGTCAGGAAGTCACCGAATCCCTGGAAGACCGCTACCAGGCCGGCCCCGATCGCCTTGAACATCTCGGCCGCGCCCTCGGGACGGAACGCCATGAAGTAGATCAGGAACGCGATGAAGCCCCAGAACAGCAACTTCTTGATCAACTCCGGCATCGTCCCCTCCCCAGGGCCGCTGGTGCGGCTGGCTTCCCGGGACGGCGCAGTGCAAACGGCTCTACAGGTAGAGACCGGTCGAGTCGGGCTCCACCCGCTCGGCGGCGACGGCGTGCACGTCCCGCTCGCGGAGCAGCACGTACCCCCGGCCGTGCAGCTCGACCTCCGAGCGGTCGTCCGGGTCGAAGAGCACCCGGTCCCCGGAGACGATCGAGCGGACGTTCGGCCCCACCCCGACCGCGGTGGCCCAGGCCAGCCGCTTGCCGACAGCGGCGGTCGCCGGGATCACGATGCCAGCGGTGGAGCGACGCTCACCCTCGCTGCCCTCCACGCGCACCAGCACCCGGTCGTGCAGCAGCCGGATCGGCAGGCCGGAGTCGAGATTCTTGTCGGCGGTCACGGCGACGACGCTACCGTGTGCCGCTCCGCCGGCCGGGTCGTGGTTACCCGGTGCAGCTCGGGGGCACATGTGTGGCGGATCTGGCCTACGGTGGCTGCGGCGGGCGTATCCTGTCCGCCCTGGCCGTACCGGTCCGCTTCTTCGTCAGGAGGTTCCGCTTGAGCCGCTTCGAGCGGGTGCGTGGACGGCTGCGCCGCGCGTACGAGTCGGGTCGTGAGTCGGTCCGGGCCCGGCGCGAGTCAGCCGCCGCCCACCGCGACCGGGACGAGCCGGAGGCCGGCACCGCCTCGCCGTCGGCGCCGGGGCCGGTGGCGCCCCGATCGGCGACGGTGGTCGGCGCGGAGCCGCCCGCCGCGATGCACAACTCCACCACCAGCCGCGACGACGCGGACGTGCCGCACGGGCTGCGGATCGCCGCCGCCTGGTCGTGGCGTCTGATCGTGATCGGCCTGGTCGCCTGGGCACTGTTGCGGATCGTCGGCCAGATCCGCATCGTGATCATCCCGCTGGCCGTCGCGCTGCTGCTCTCCGCGCTGCTCGCCCCCGCGGTGGGCTGGCTGCTGCGGGCCCGGCTGCCACGCTCGCTGGCGACCGCCGTGGTGCTGGTCGGCGGGCTCGCCGGGGTGATCGGCACGCTGACCCTGGTGGTCAACGAGTTCATCCAGGGCGTGCCGGAGCTGAGCGAGAAGTCCTCCCAGGGCGTACGCCAGATCCAGGACTGGCTGAAGACCGGCCCGCTGCACCTCTCCGACGGTCAGCTCGACCGTTACATCAACGAGGGCGAGAAGTGGGTCAACGAGAACACGGACCGGTTCACCAGCGGCGCGGTCTCGACCGCGGCCACCCTCGCCGAGGTGCTGACCGGCACGATCCTGGTGCTCTTCGCGACGTTCTTCTTCCTCCGCGACGGCAACAAGATCTGGCGGTTCCTGGTCCGGCTGCTCCCGGTCAACGCCCGCTGGAAGGTCGATGACGCCGGCCGGGCATCGTGGCAGACGCTTGGCGCGTACGTGCGGGCCACCGTGCTGGTCGCGTTCATCGACGCGGTCGGTATCGGCATCTTCCTGGTGATCTTCGACATCCCGTTCGCGTTCCCGCTCGCCGCGCTGGTCTTCCTCGGGGCGTTCATCCCGATCGTCGGCGCGACGCTGTCCGGCGTGGTGGCGGTGCTCGTCGCCCTGGTGGACAGCGGCCTGGTCACCGCGCTGATCATCCTCGGCGCGGTGATCGGGGTGCAGCAGGTCGAGGGGCACATCCTCCAGCCGCTGATCATGGGTCGGGCGGTGGCCATCCACCCGCTCGCCGTGATCGTCGGCATCGCCGCCGGGGTGGTCCTCGCCGGGATCACCGGGGCGCTGGTCGCGGTGCCGCTGATCGCCGTGCTCAACACGGCCGTCCGCCGCCTGGCGGCCCGTACCGTGCCGGAAACCCCACCCGACGCGGTGGTGGTGGCGAGCAAGGCCCCCTGACCCCCGCGACCGGCCACGGCGTTCGGGTGCCCGGGACAGCTCAAGATCGCACTTGTTCGACGAAGTAGTGGCCTCACCTTCTCACGGAGGCCACTACTTCGACGTTGCAGCACCATGTTGGCGTGCGGCGCTGGCCCCCCGGGTCAGGTCCTGGCGAGGCGTTGCAGGGCGCCGCGGGCCACGTCGGGGCGGGTCGTGTACCAGAACGGGGGCAGCGAGCGGCGCAGGAACGGGCCGTACCCCCGGGCGGTCTCCAACCGGGAGTCCAGCACCGCGACCACGCCCCGGTCACCGGTGGCGCGGATCAGCCGGCCCACCCCCTGCGCGAGCCGGACGGCGGCGATCGGCACGCTGACCGCGGCGAACCCCGAACCGCCGGTCGCGTCGACGGCCGCGGCGCGGGCGGCGGCGAGCGGCTCGTCCGGCCGGGGGAACGGCAGCCGGTCGATGACCACCAGCTGGCACGAGTCGCCCGGCACGTCGACCCCCTGCCAGAGCGACATCACCCCGAACAGGCAGCTCGACCGCTCCTCGCGGAAGCGGCGTACCAGCAGCGGCAGCGCCTCCTCCCCCTGGAGCAGCACGGGCAGGTCGGTCCGCTCGCGGAGCAGCTCCGCCGCCTGCTGCGCGGCCCGCCGGGACGAGAAGAGCCCGAGCGTACGCCCGCCGAGCGACTCGACAAGCCCGAGCAGCTCCTCGCCGGCCGGGTCCGGCAGCCCGGAGGTGCTGGGCCGGGGCAGGTGCGCGGCGACGTACAGGATGCCCTGCCGGGCGTAGTCGAACGGGGAGCCGACGTCGAGCGAGCGCCACCCGGGGCCGGAGCTGACGGGGGCCGCCTCGGTCGGGCCGGCGGGGCGACCGCCGCGGGCGGCGGTGGCGAGTGCCGCCGCGGCCGGGGACGGCGGGGTGGCGGGAACCTCCAGCCCGAGCGCCCGGGCCACCGTGTCGAACCGGCCGCCCAGGGTCAGGGTCGCCGAGGTGGCGACGACGGTGCGCTCCTCGTACAGGTGGGCGGCGAGGGTGCCGGCAACCGACAGCGGGGCCACGACCAGCGCCCGCCGCCCGGTGGCGTCGTTGCGCTCGACCCAGGCCACGTCGTGGTCGGCCTCCTCCAGCAGCCGCTGGGCGGTGCTGGACAGCTCGTCGAGCACCGCCTTGGCCTGCTGTTTGCGGACCGGGTCCGGGTCGTCGGCCTTCACGTCCCCGATGGCCTCCAGCGCCGTACGGGTCGCCCCGTCGAGCAGCGTGCAGGCCTCGCGCAGCGGGGCCGGCAGCCCGGCGGTGATCCGCCCCACCGGCGCCTCGGCGAGCCCGATGGCGAGGGCGTCCCCGGCGGCGGTGAGCGCCTCGGCGGTCTCCGGACGCAGCAGGGGACGGGCCCGGCGGGCGGAACGGTCGATCAGCTCCGGCACCAGCTCCGCCTGGGCCGCCGAGGAGACCCGGTCGGCCAGCTCGTGCGCCTCGTCCACGACGAGCAGCTTGTGCGGCGGCACGATGTGCCGCCCGGCCAGCATGTCCACCGCGAGCAGGCTGTGGTTGGTCACCACGACGTCGGCCTCGCGGGCACGGGCCCGGGACGCCTCGGCGAAGCACTCCGCGCCGAAGGGGCAGCGGGCCGCGCCGACGCACTCGCGGGCCGGCATGGACACCATCCGCCAGGCCTGGTCGTCGACGCCCGGGTCCAGCTCGTCGCGGTCGCCGGTGTCGGTCTTCTCGGCCCAGTCGCGCAGCCGCTGGATCTGCTTGCCGAGCCGGCCCGCCTCGCCGAGCCACTTCGTGCCCCCGGGACGGGGGGCGTCGAAGAGCGCGTCCCCGGGCTCCTCCTCGGTGGAGTTGTCGAGCCGGGCGAGGCACAAATAGTGGTGCCGTCCCTTGAGGACGGCGAAGGTGGGGCGCCGGCCGAGCAGCGGCTCCACGGCGTCGGCCAGCCGGGGCAGGTCGTGGTCGACGAGCTGGGACTGGAGTGCGAGGGTTGCCGTCGAGACCACGACCGGGCCGTCGACGGTGAGCGCGGGCGCCAGGTAGGCCAGGGACTTGCCGGTGCCGGTGCCGGCCTGCACCAGCAGGTGCTCGCGGCCCGCCACGGCCGCCTCGATCGCCGCCGTCATCTCCTGCTGGCCGGGGCGCGCCGCGCCGCCGGGCACCGCGCCGACCGCCGCGGCGAGCAGCTCGGCCCCGCTCGCCCGGCCGCCGGAGCGCCGGCTCCCGGCTCGGGACTGCGGGCTGGCGGAACCGGTGGCGGTGCGGGGCGGGGTCACCGTGCGACGGTACCCGTCGGCGCCGACAGCGGGTGTCCGGCGGGCGGCGTGGCGTCCTTCCGGTACGGGCTCCACCCGGGGGGCGTCCGGTTCTTTCCCTGCCGCGTGGGTTCAACCGAATCGGTTAGGGTGCCAGTCATGCCGAGCGACGTGGTCCGCGTGATCTACCGCAAGTACGACGGCAGCGCCCACCGCGACTACCCGGCCCGCCGGCTGACCGAGGACGACCTCGGCGTCTGGCTCGGCGTGACCGCCGGCACCCCGTCGGTCTACCACGGCCGGCCCTCGGTCGAGCAGATTCCGTTCGTCCTGCTGGTGCCGCACCACGCCTGGTGGACGGGCATGTTCAACCCGCCGCCCCGCACCAGCGAGGTCTACTGCGACATCGCCAGCCCGGCCCGCTGGGAGGACGACGAGACCGTGCACCTGGTCGATCTCGACCTCGACGTGGTGCGCCGGCGCGGCACCGGCCTGGTCGAGCTGCGGGACGAGGACGAGTTCGCCGATCATCGTGAGCGGTTCGGCTACCCCGACGAGGTGGTCACCGAGGCGCACGCGGCGGCACGCTGGCTGTTCGACGCGCTCGGCGACGGCACCGAGCCGTTCGCCACGTCGTACCGGAAGTGGCTGGCCCTGGTGGTCTGAGCCGCCCGCCGGCGCCGCTCACCAGCGCGGTGGCCAGGCGTCCTCCGGTCCGAGCGGCGGCAGGTCACCGAGCTTGTCCGGGTTGAGCTGGTTGAAGATGCCGGTCACTCGGCCGTCGGCGACGGCGAGCGCGCTGACCAGCCGCAGCGGACGGCCGTCGCGGAACACCGTCTCCATCTGGAACCCGAGCACACCGTCGACGAGCACGGGGCGGGCCCGCAGCGTGCCGCCGTAGCGGCCGGACTGGCCGAACAGGCCGAGGACGAAGCGGCCCACCTTGTCGGCGCCGTACACCGGGTTGCGGCCGGCCGGGAAGTGCCCGCCGCCGTCGCCGATCAGCACGACGTCCGGCGCGAGAACCTTGAGCAGGGCGTCCAGTTCACCGGACTGCGCGGCGGCGGCGAACGCCGCCACCACCCGGCGCTGTTCGGCCGGGTCCGCGGTGTGCCGTGGGGCGTCCGGCGCGCTGACCGCCCGGCGGGCGCGGGACGCCATCTGCCGGGCCGCGACGTCGGTGGTGCCGAGCACCTCGGCGACCCGCGCGAACGGCACGGCGAAGACGTCGTGCAGCACGAAGGCGACCCGCTGTTCCGGGGTGAGCCGTTCCAGCACCACCATCAGCGCGCTGCCCACCTGGTCAGTGCGGACCGCCCGCTCCGCCGGGTCGGGCGCGAAGCCGTCGCCGGAGGGCGCCGGCGTCACCAGGGGCTCCGGCAGCCACTGGCCCGGGTACGCCTCCCGGCGTACCCGGGCGGAGCGCAGCACGTCGAGGCAGATCCGCGCGCAGGTGGTGGTCAGCCAGGCGCCGAGCTGGCGGATCTCGGCGCGGGCCGCCGGGTCGGCGAGGGCGGCGGCGTACCGCAGCCAGGTCTCCTGCACCGCGTCCTCGGCCTCGCTGCGGCTGCCGAGCATCCGGTACGCGACCGCGGTCAGCCGCCCCCGCTCCGCCTCGAACTCCGTCACCAGATCCGCCACGCGCCGCTCCTCCCCGCCCAGGCACAGATCCTCCCGCCCGGGCACAGATCCTCCCCGCCCACCGGACGCCTCGACCGCCCCGAACGTGACAGGTCCCGCGCACCCTACCGCCGATCATGGAGTCGTGGTGCTGCCAGAAGCCGCAGAAGCGAGCATATCGCCCACCACCACTCCATGATCGACGGGGCGGGGACGCTCGGCGCGCGCGGGGCGGTCAGGTGGGTGAGGATGCGGGGGTGGACGGTGACGGTGCGGGTGGTGGGACGGTGGTGCGGCCGGTCGGTGGCGGGATCGGGGAGTTGCTCCGGCTGCCGCCGGGCGGGCCGGTCGACCTGGGCGCGATCGATCCGGGGGCGACGCCGGGGCTGCCCGGCGGTGACGTCACCGGGGAGCGGCGCAAGGCGTGGGCCCGGGCGCAGGTGGGGCTGCTCGGTGCCGAGCTGGGCCGGCAGCAGGAGATGCTCTTCGCCAACGCCAAGGCGGGGACCTCGACACGTCGGGTGCTGCTGATCCTCCAGGCGGTGGACTGCGGCGGCAAGGACGGCACGGTGAAGCGGGTCGCCGGTGCGTTGAACCCGCTCGGCCTGCACCTGCGCTCGTTCGGCCCGCCCACACCGGAGGAGCTGCGGCACGACTTCCTGTGGCGGATCCGCCGGGCGTTGCCGCCGCCCGGGTACCTGGGTGTGTTCAACCGCTCGCACTACGAGGACGTGCTGGTGGCCCGCGTCGAGTCGCTGGTGCCGGAGGCGATCTGGCGCGACCGGTACGACGAGATCAACGCGTTCGAGCGGGAACTGGTCGACAGCGGCGTGAGCCTGGTCAAGGTGCTGCTGCACATCTCGTACGCCGAACAGGGCCGGCGGCTGCTGGAGCGGCTGGACGACCCGCGCAAGCACTGGAAGTACGACCCCTCGGACATCGACGCCCGGGCGCGCTGGGACGACTACCGGGCCGCGTACGCGGAGGCGCTGAGCCGGTGCGGCACGGACGTCGCGCCCTGGTTCGTGGTGCCGGCGGACCGCAAGTGGTACCGGGACTGGGCGGTCGCGCACCTGCTGAGGGAGACGTTCGACACTCTTGCTCTCGGGTATCCGCCTGCCGGTTTCGACGTCCGGCGGGAACGGGAGCGGCTGCTGGGGTCTGTGCAACGGATGAAGGTGAACGGAAGGTGAACGACCAGTAAATGCAGTCTGGCCACTGGTGGGCCGGCGAATTCCCCGATCTGGCGGCACCTAGCATTCCCACTCGGGTCACCCGACGGGGCGGCCGCCACCCCTTCCACCGACACGACGAGGTCCGTGCTGTGAAGTTTTCCTTCCGCCCGAACGAGGGCGCCTTCTACGAGCTCTTCACCAGGGCCGCACAGAACCTGGTCAAGGGCACCGAGCTCCTCAACGAGCTGGCCCTGCCCGGCGTGGAGGTGCAGTCGGTGAGTGAGCGGCTCACCGAGGTGGAGCACGACAGCGACCAGATCACGCACGAGCTCTACAAGAAGATCAACTCCACCTTCATCACGCCGTTCGACCGGGAGGACATCTACCGGCTCGGGTCGCTGCTGGACGACGTCATGGACCACCTGGAGGCGGTCGGCAACCTGCTCTACCTCTACGGCCTGACCAAGCTGCCGTCGCTGCCCCGGGAGATGCACGAGCTGGTGAACGTCCTGGACCAGCAGGCGAAGCTGACCGCCGAGGCGATGCCCCGGCTGAGGTCGATGAAGGACCTCGAGGACTACTGGATCGAGTGCAACCGGCTGGAGAACGACGGCGACCAGGCGTACCGGATGCTGCTGGTCCGCCTCTTCTCGGGCGAGTACGACGCGCTGACCGTGCTGAAGATGAAGGAGGTCGCCGACGAGCTGGAGGCCGCCTGCGACGCCTTCGAGCACGTGGCGAACACCGTCGAGACCATCGCGGTCAAGGAGTCCTGAACCTGTGAGTCCCGAACTCATCGCCGTGCTGGCGGTGATCGGGGTGGCCCTGGTGTTCGACTACACCAACGGCTTCCACGACGCCGCCAACGCGATCGCGACAAGCATCTCCACCCGGGCGCTCACCCCCCGGGTCGCCCTGGCCATGGCGGCGGTCGGCAACTTCATCGGCGCGCACTTCGGCGCCGAGGTCGCCAAGACCGTCGGCAGCGGCCTGGTCGAACTTCCGACCGGCGTGTCAAGCCTCGGCATCGTCTTCGCCGGCGTGATCGGCGCGATCACCTGGAACGTCATCACCTGGTACTTCGGCCTGCCGTCGTCCTCGTCGCACGCGCTGATCGGCGGCCTGGTCGGCTCGACGATCGCCGCGGCCGGCACGGTGCTCTGGACCGGTATCGGCGAGAGCGTCATCATCCCGATGATCCTGTCGCCGATGGTCGGCTTCCTGCTCGGCTACATCGTGATGATCGCCGTGCAGTGGATCTTCCGGAAGGGGCACCCGGGCAAGCTCAACCGGGGCTTCCGCTGGGCGCAGACGGCCTCCGCCGCGGCCATGTCGGTCGGTCACGGCATGCAGGACGCCGCCAAGACCATCGGCATCGTGGTGCTCGCCCTCTACGTCGGCGGCTTCCAGGACGACCCGACCTTCATCCCGGAGTGGGCGTTCTGGACCTCGGCAGCGGTCCTCGCCGCCGGCACGTACGCCGGTGGCTGGCGGATCATCCGCACCCTCGGCCGGAAGATCATCGACCTGCGGCCGCCGGAGGGCTTCGCCGCCGAGACCGTGGCCAGCTCGGTGCTCTACTTCAACGCGCTGGTGCTGGGCGCCCCGATCTCGACCACGCACACGATCACCTCGGCGATCATGGGTGTGGGCGCCACCAAGCGGCTCTCGGCGGTCCGCTGGGGCGTCGCCGGCAATATCATCGGGGCGTGGATCCTGACCTTCCCCGCCGCCGGCTCCATCGGCGCCCTGATGTACTTCCTGTCCCGCCCCTTCTTCAGCTGAGGTGTAAGGAAGGGCCCCTTGTTAACGCCTGGCGTTGTACAAGGGGCCCCTCTTAACACCCCACCGCGCGCTCACACGTACTCGACGCCGATCTGCGCCCGGATCCCGTCCAGCAGGGCCATCACCTCCAGCGTCGCCGAGTGCGGAACCAGCCGGCTCTCCAGCCGACCCTCGGCGAGGCAGCGCTGCACCTCGACGGCCTCGTACTGGTAGCCGTTGCCGACCAGTTCGGTGGTGAGGACCTCCGGCTCCGCACCCGGCCGGTGCAGCGTCGCCGAGCCGGGACGGTAGAACGGCTCGGGCAGGTCGATCCGGCCGCCGGTGCCGGTGATCGAGGCGGTCAGCGCCGTCGCGCCGACGATGCCGCAGCTCAGCGTGGCGACGGCGCCGGAGTCGTAGCCCAGGATGATCCCGGTGTTCTCGTCCACCCCCTCGGGGCTGATCTTTGCCCAGGCATGCACGTGGTCGGGCATCCCGAGCAGCAGGTGGGCCAGGCCCAGCGGATACACCCCCAGGTCCAGCAGCGCCCCGCCACCGAGGGCACGCGCCCGCATCCGGTGCTCCGGGGGGAACGGGCCGGCCGCGCCGAAGTCGCCCCGCACGCTTGTCACCGTGCCGATCGCCCCCTCCGCCACCAGCTCGCACACCTGCCGGATCAGCGGGTTGACCCGCATCCACATGGCCTCCATCAGGAAGACCCCGGCGGCGTGGGCGGTCTCCACCAGCTCCCGGCTGGTGGCCAGGTCGAGGGTGAACGGCTTCTCCAGCAGCACGGCCCGGCCGGCCCGCAGGCAGGTCAGGGCCGCCTCGTGGTGGGCGGCGTGCGGGGTGGCGACGTAGACGACGTCCAGGTCCGGGTCCGCGGCCAGTTCCGCCCAGGAGGCGTACGCCCGGGGTACGCCGTGCCGGTGCGCGAACCGCTCCGCGCTCTCGGCGGTACGTGAGCCGACCGCTACCAGTTCGGCGTCGGGCACGAGCTTGAGGTCTTCGGCGAACCGCCCGGCGATGTGTCCGGTGGCCAGGATGCCCCATCGAGTCATGCCGGTCACGCTAGCGAAAGATCACCGGGGAGCCGGCTGGCGTACCGGCAACCGGGAACTACGCTCGCCGCATGACGATCGACTCCGAGGGCTTCCCGGCCCCGCCGGCCCTGGTCGAGCACGCCCGCCGGTTCCACGCCGAGGGCGCCGTCCCCGCCGTTCCCCGGGTCGCGGCGACCGTGCTGCTGCTCCGGCCGGCCGGCGAGGCCGCCCCGGCAGTCGCCCCGGCAGCCGGCCCGGGTGCCTCGGCGGGCGGCGGGGCGGTCCCGGCGGGCGGGGCGGCAGCCACCGGCCGGGACGGCTTCGAGGTCTACCTGATCCGCCGGGTCGCCGCGATGGCCTTCGGCGGCATGTACGCCTTCCCCGGCGGCGGGGTGGACCCGTCGGACTCGCAGGCCCACGTGGGTTGGGCCGGACCCACCCCGGCGGAGTGGGGCGCCCGGCTGGGGCTGGCGTCGGAGGCCGCCCAGGCGGTGGTGTGCGCCGCCGCGCGGGAGGTGTTCGAGGAGGCGGGTGTGCTGCTCGCCGGCCCCGACGCCGGCACCGTGGTCGGCGACGTGTCCGGGGACGACTGGGAGGCGGCCCGGGTCGCGCTGGAGCGGCGGGAGGTGGGTTTCGCCGATCTGCTGGCCGACCGCGGGCTGACCCTCCGGTCGGACCTGCTGCTGCCGTGGAGCCGGTGGATCACGCCGGAGTTCGAGCCGCGCCGCTTCGACACGTACTTCTTCGTGGCCCTGCTGCCGGCGGGGCAGCGGACCCGGGACGTCTCCGGTGAGGCCGACCGGACGCTGTGGGTCGAGCCGGCGGACGCCTGTGCCCGGGCCGGCGCCGGCGAGCTGACGATGCTCCCGCCCACCCTGGTCACCCTGGGCCAGGTCGCGGCCTGTGGCGACCTGGCGGGTGTCACGGGCGCCGCGTCGGGACGGGACGCGAGCACCCCGGTGACCCCAAGGCTGGAGGCGGCGCCGGACGGGCACATGCGGTTCGTGCTGCGCTGACGCCGAAGGGCGTCGAGGCGGTCCGCCCGATCCGGGACGAGATCCGGGACCGGGCCCGGGCGCTGGTGCGCGACCTGGTCTGCGAGTCGGGCCAGGCGTGACCGGTGCCGGTCAGCAGCAGGTGCTCAGGTAGGACTGGAGGTCGGTGAGGGCGGCGACGGCGCCGTCGCGGTCGGCCCGGTAGAAGACGGTCTTCCCCGCGCGCCGGGAGGCGACGATGCCGCCCCGTCGCAGCAGGGTCAGCTGCTGTGAGGCGGTGGCCTGGCTGATGCCCGTACGCTCGGCCACCTCGCCGACGGACAGCTCGGCGCCCGCGGCGAACAGCATCATGATCCGTTGCCGGGTGGGGCTGCCGAGCGCCTTGAGGAACTCGTGGGTCTGCGGCGTCAGCCCGGGCGTGGCCGCGATCGGGCGGTCTGCCGGGGTGGTCCCCGTCGACCGGCCGCGTGCCGTGTCGTTCATCCTTCCAGCCTTCCGCATCACAGTCATATTGTCATTCAACGAAACAACAATATGATGCGGTCATGAAGACGTCCACCGAGCCCGTGGTCATCGTCGGTGGCGGGCAGTCCGGCCTCGCCGCCGCCCAGGCCGCCCGATCCCTCGGCCTGCGGCCCGTCATCCTCCACGCCGGCGCAACACCGGTCGGCTCCTGGCCGGACTACTACGACAGCCTCACCCTCTTCTCCCCGGCCCGCTACAGCACGTTGCCCGGGATGCCGTTCGACGGGGACCCGGACCGTTACCCGGCCCGCGACGAGGTGATCGCCTACCTGAGCCGGTACGCGGCCGCCCTCGACGTCGACATCCGTACCGGCGTCCGGGTCACCGCCGTCGAGGCGTACGCGGGCGGCGGGTTCCTGGTCCGAACGGGCACCGGGAAGGAGATCCTGGCGGGGGCGGTCGTGGCGGCGAGCGGCTCCTTCGGCAACCCGTACGTGCCCGACCTGCCCGGCCGGGCCGCCTTCGCCGGCGACCTGCGGCACGTCGCCGGCTACCGCCGGCCCGACGCCTACGCGGGGAAGCGGGTGATCGTCGTCGGCGCCGGCAACTCGGCCGTCCAGGTCGCCCTCGAGCTCGCCGCGCACGCGCAGGTCACCCTCGCCACCCGGGAGCCCGTCCGGTTCCTGCCACAGCGGGTACGCGGTCGGGACCTGCACGAGTGGCTGCACCGGACCGGGCTGGACCGGCTGCCGAGCGCCGTCGTCACCCGGCTCGTCCGGCACGCCGCGGTGCTCGACGCCGGGGAGTACCGCCGAGCCCTCGCATCCGGCCGGATCTCCCGGCGCGAGATGTTCACCGCCTTCACCGCCGAGGGGGTCGTCGGGCGGGACGGCAGCGTCGAGCCGGCCGACGCGGTCATCTTCGCGACCGGCTACCGCCCGGACCTGGCGTACCTTGATCCGCTCGGTGCCCTCACGCGCGGCCTGCCAAGGCAGGTGGGCGGCCTCTCCCGCGCCCGCCCGGGGCTGGCCCACCTCGGGTTGGAGTTCCAGCGGTCGTTCGCCTCGAACACCCTGCGCGGCGTCGGGCGGGACGCCGCCCACGTCGTGCGTGCCCTCGCCGCGCACCTCGCCGGCCGGCGCTGGCCCGTCCCCGTCGCACCTCCGGCGCCGGGCGGTGGGCCGGGCGAGCGGTCCGCCCGTGATTCGGCCCGCCTGCCCCGAAACCGGTAGGTTGCAGTCCATGCCGACAGGGCCGGCCATCGTTCGCCCCGGCGTCCGAGGCGGGGAACGGCAGGCGGGGCCACTGGTCAGCCGGGGGAGGGCACGCCATGAGCCGGAGCAGCTACGACGAGCAGCTCGACCGGCTGACTGGTGCCCTGGCGACGATGAGCCGGGAAGCGGTGACGGCGATCCGCGGCGCGGGAAGGGCCCTCCTCGACGTCGACCGGGACGCGGCCGAGGCGGTCATCCGTGACGACGTGACTCTCGACGAGCTGCGCCGGGACGTCGAAGCGACCATCCCGGAACTGCTGGTGCGGCAGCAACCCGTCGCCTCGGACCTGCGGCTGGTGCTGTGTGCGATCCGGATCTCCGGCGATCTCGAGCGGATGGGCGATCTGGCGGTGCACATCGCCAAGATCGTGCTGATGCGGCACCCGGTCACCGTCGTCCCCCCGCCGGCCACGGCGGTGCTGACCGGGATGGCCGAGGCGGCGGCGCGGATCGCGGAGAAGGTCAGTGTCGTGCTGGCCACCCGGGACCCATTGGACGCCATGCAGCTCGGCCTGGACGACGACGAGGTCGACACCGCCCAGGCGCGGCTGCTGTCCCAGCTCGTCTCCGGTTGGCCGTACGGGGTGGAGAACGCCATCGACCTCGCCCTCGTCAGCCGGTACTACGAGCGCTACGCCGACCACGCCGTCAACGTCGCGCGACAGGTTGTCTACCTGGTCACGGGCACGATCCGGCTCTGATTGGCCCTTCGGTAACGGACATCGGGGTCGCTGCCACCCCCAAGCATCACAATTCCGGGTTCCACGGCCACGCGCCGAGCTGCGGAGTTCATTTGTCGTTCACTCAGCGCCGGTCGACCGGCTACCTCGGCCTCCTAGCTTGACTTTCCGTACGGCCCGGTCGGGCTGACGCACCCCTATAGAGAGGCTTACCTGGTGAACCGCAACGTGCTTTCGCGGCGCGTCCTCGCCGGCGTCGCGCTCGCCGCGCTCGCGCTTGCCGGCTGTAGCAACAACGCCGAGAACAACGACGCCACCGGCGGCGAGAAGCTCTCGGGTGAGGTCAAGGTCGACGGTTCCAGCACCGTCGCTCCGCTGAGCGAGGCCGCCGCCACCTTCTATGGTGAGAGCCAGAGCGGTGTGAACGTCTCCGTCGGCACCTCGGGGACCGGTGGTGGCTTCGAGAAGTTCTGCAAGGGTGAGACCGACATCTCCGACGCCTCCCGTCCGATCAAGGACTCCGAGAAGCAGGCGTGCGAGGCGGCCGGCATCAAGTACAAGGAGCTCATCGTTGCCAACGACGCCCTCACGGTGGTCGTCAGCAAGGACAACAACTGGGCCGACTGCCTCACCGTCGACCAGCTGAAGAAGATCTGGGAGCCGAACTCCAAGGTCACCAACTGGAACCAGGTCGACCCGAAGTTCCCGAGCGAGCCTCTGAAGCTCTTCGGCCCGGGCACCGACTCCGGCACGTTCGACTACTTCACCGACGAGATCAACGGTGAGGAGGGTGCCAGCCGCACCGACTACACCGCGTCGGAGAACGACAACGTGGTCGTGCAGGGTGTCGCCGGCACCAAGGGCGGCCTGGGCTACTTCGGGTTCACCTACTTCGAGGAGAACGCCGACAAGCTCAAGGCGCTCAAGGTCGACGGTGGCGCCGGCTGCGTCGAGCCGAGCCTGAAGACCGCGCAGGAGAACAGCTACAAGCCGCTGTCCCGGCCGCTGTTCATCTACGTCAGCGACGCAGCGGTGAAGAAGCCGCAGGTCGCGGACTTCGTGAACTTCTACATCGAGCGGATCGACGACATCGTCAAGGAGGCGAAGTACGTCCCGCTGACCGAGCAGCAGAAGGGCACCCTCAAGTCCGAGTTCGACGCCCTGAAGACCGCGGTCTGACGTGACCACCAGCACCTCGAACGCCGGTTCCGCCGCAGGCAGCGCCCTGCGGCGGGGCCGGCGCCGCCCCGTTGACAGCATCGTCAAGGTCCTGCTCGTCGCCGCGGCGCTGGTCTCGGTCGTGACCACCGTCGGCATCGTCATCGCCCTGGTGCAGCCGACGATTGAGTTCTTCCAGCAGGTCAGCATCGTCGAGTTCGTCACCGGCACCAGTTGGACGCCGACCTTCGCGCAGAAGGCGTACGGCGTGCTCCCGCTGGTCGGGGCGACGCTCGTGGTGACCGCCATCGCCCTGGCCATCGCCGTGCCGCTCGGTCTGGGCTCCGCGATCTACCTGTCCGAGTACGCCAACCCGCGTACCCGCAAGGTGCTCAAGCCGATCATCGAGCTGCTCGCCGGCGTGCCGACCGTCGTGTACGGCTTCGTCGCGCTCTTCGCGCTCAATCCGCTGCTGCAGAAGTGGTGGCCTACCGACAACGGGCCGGCCTTCCAGAACCTGCTCATCGCGGGCATCGCGATGGGCATCATGATCGTGCCGACCATCGCCAGCATCTCCGAGGATTCGATGGCCGCCGTGCCACGGAGCCTGCGCGAGGGCGCGTACGCGCTGGCCTCGACCAGGATGCAGGTGTCGACCCGGGTGGTGGTGCCGGCGGCGATCTCCGGCATCGTGGCGGCGATCGTGCTGGGCATCTCCCGCGCGGTCGGCGAGACGATGATCGTCACGATCGCCGGTGGCCTGACCTCCGACCGGATCGTCCTCAACCCCTTGGAGGGGGCCGCGACGATGACGGCGTTCATCGCCAACATCTCCTCCGGCGACATCCCGGTCGGCTCCCTCGACTACGACTCGGTCTTCGCCGTCGGCGCGCTGCTGTTCCTCATCACGTTCGCGCTCAACGCGGTGTCGATCCGCATGGTCCGTCGCTTCAGGGAGGTCTACGAGTGAGCGCCCCGACCCTCACCACCGACACCCGGCCGGATCCCTCCGCGCCGGGCAGTGCGCTGACCCAGCGCCGCAGCCGGCCTGGGGAGGTCGCGTTCCGGTTGGCCATGCAGGCGTGCCTGGTGATCGCCTTCGGTGTGCTGGCGGCCCTGCTCGCCTGGGTGCTCGTCAAGGGCTGGAACCGCCTGGACTCCCGCCTGTGGACGGAGATGCCCACCGGCCTGGTCAGCCGACTGGACGGTGCCGGCGTGCAGTCCGCACTGGTGGGCACGCTCTGGATCATCTCGCTGGTCGCGGTGATCTGCCTGCCGATCGGCATCCTGTCCGCCATCTACCTTGAGGAGTACGCGGACAACACCCGCTGGTACAACCGCCTGCTGGAGCTGAACATCCAGAACCTCGCGGGCGTGCCGTCGATCATCTTCGGCATCCTCGGTCTGGGCATCATCGCCCGGACCCTCGGCCTCGGTTTCACCATCATCACCGCCGCGATCGTGCTCTCGCTGCTGGTGCTGCCCGTGGTCATCATCGCCTCCCGCGAGGCGATCCGCGCGGTGCCGCAGTCGATCCGGCAGGCGTCGTACGCCCTCGGCGCGTCCAAGTGGCAGACCGTGTACCGGCAGGTGCTGCCGTCGGCGGTCCCGGGCATCGCCACCGGGTCGATCCTGGCCCTGTCCCGGGCGATCGGTGAGGCCGCCCCGCTGATCGTTCTCGGCGCGGTCACCTTCATCACCTTCAATCCGGATGGGTTGGACAGCCGCTACACCGCGCTGCCGATCCAGATCTACACGTTCATCACCCGCTCCCAGGCGGAGTACACCGAACTCGCGGCCGGGGCGATCGTCCTGCTGCTCGCGATCGTGCTCGCGATGAACTCGATCGCCATCTTCGTCCGCAACCGGTTCGAGAAGCGCTGGTGAGCACGTCGATGACCTACCAGCCGCTCCACCGTCGCTCCCCGCACGATTCAGAGGTGACCACCGTGAACCACCCCGACACCACCACCCGTCCCGGGGTCAACATCGCCGGGACGGGCGCTCAACGGACCGGGATGCGGCAGCCCGACGTGGCGGCCCCGGTCATGGAGCTGTCCGGCGTCAGCGTCTACTACGGCGAGTACGAGGCCGTGCGTGGCACGTCGATGCCGATCCAGGAGAAGCAGATCACGGCGATGATCGGGCCCTCCGGCTGCGGAAAGTCGACAATCCTGCGGTCACTCAACCGGATGAACGACCTCATCCCTGGCGCCCGGGTCGCCGGCTCGGTCACCTACCACGGCCAGGACCTGTACGCCAAGGACGTCGACCCGATCGAGGTCCGCCGCCGCATCGGCATGGTCTTCCAGAAGCCCAACCCGTTCCCGAAGTCGATCTACGACAACGTGGCCTACGGCCCGCGGGTCACCGGCATGAAGGTCGCCAACATGGATGACCTGGTGGAGAAGGCGCTGCGAGACGCTGCGCTCTGGGACGAGGTCAAGGACAAGCTCAAGACCAGCGGCCTGGCCCTCTCCGGTGGTCAGCAGCAGCGGCTGTGCATCGCCCGGACGATCGCCGTCCGCCCCGAGATCATCCTCATGGACGAGCCCTGCTCGGCGCTCGACCCGATCGCCACGGCGAAGATCGAGGATCTGATGTTCGAGCTGTCGGACAACTACACGATCGTCATCGTCACGCACAACATGCAGCAGGCCGCCCGGGTCAGCCACTACACCGCGTTCTTCACCGCGGAGGTGGACGAGAGGCAGGAGCGCCACGGTCGCCTGGTCGAGTTCAGCCAGACGGGCAAGCTGTTCACGAACCCGGCGGACAAGCGCACCGAGGACTACATCACGGGCCGCTTCGGATGATCGACGGGCCCCCGGCCACGGCGGTCGAGGGTTTGAAGTTGAACCGGAGCCGGTGCCGATGAACAACCTCGTCGGGATCACCAAGGGCGACATCCGATCCGACGGGCGCTTCGTGCTGCTCGTCGTGGACGACGACGAGACGGTGGGAGCCGAACTGGTCGGACATCTGGCGACACATCGCGTCCACGGCCATCACTTCCCGCACGCCGCGGAGGCGTTGTTGGCTGCCGGTGCTCTTCAGCCTGACGCCGCAGTCGTGGCCGCCGGGCTGACAACGATGACCAGCACCGAGCTGGTCCGCCTGCTGGCCGGGCGGGCCGGCATCCCGACCGTCGTCGGGGTCGGGGACGAGGACGGGGCGGTGGTGGTCGCGGCGCTCAAGGCTGGTGCGACGGCCTGCGTGCGGCGTCCATACCGGGCCGACGAGGTGATGCCGATTCTGCGCGCGATCAGGCCGGAGACCGCCGGTAGCCTCGATCCACCGATCGAACTCGGCGGCCTCCGAGCGGATCCGGCCACCTACGAGGTCACCCTGCACGGGCGGCCACTGGCCCTGCCGCTGAAGGAGTTCAAGCTCCTCTACTTCTTCATGACCCACGCCGACCGGACCGTCACGCGGGAGCAGTTGCTGTCCGCAGCGTGGGGCGGCTCGACCGGTGACACCTCGAACACGCTGACGGTGCACGTCAAGCGCCTGCGTAAAAGGCTCATGACCGACGCCCGGCATCCGTTGATCGTGACCGTCCGAGGGCTGGGCTACCGCTTCGTGCCGGGGGCGGTGGCGGCGCCGGTCAGTCCAACCGGTAGTTGACGTGCGCGGACCAGCGGGCGAAGCCGAGCCGCTCGTACAGGGCCACCGCCGCGACGTTCGACTCGTCGACGTAGAGCATCACCCGGTCCAGCCGCCGCCGGTCCCGCAGGTACGCCAGGCCGGCGGCGGTCAGCGCCTTGCCGAGCCCGCCGCCGTGCGCGCCGGGGTCGACGCCGAGCACGTACACCTCGCCGATGCGGCCGGAGCCGGGGCGCTCGTGGACCTTGGTCCAGTGGAAGCCGATCAGCCGCCCCGCCGAATCGACGGCGAGCAGGAAACCGGCCGGGTCGAACCACGGCTCGTCGAGGCGTACTCGCAGGTCGGCGGCGGTCCACCGGCCCTGCTCGGGGTGGTCGGCGAACGCCCGGGCGTTGAGCGCCAGCCAGGCGTCGTCGTCCGCGCCGGGCCGGTAGGCGCGCAGTGTCACCCCGTCGGGCAGGCGTGGCTCGGGGATCGGGGCGGTGAGCGGGCGGCGTAGCTGCCACAGCACCCGGGCCCGGCGGAAGCCCAGGTCCACCGCGAGGGCGGCGGCCGACGGGTGGTCGCCGTGTGCCCAGGCGCGCAGCGGACCGGTCGCGGTCGCCAGCACCCCGCGCGCCAGGGCACGTCCGGTCCCCCGCCGGCGGTGGGCGGGGTGGACCACCAGCTCCACCCCGATTCCGCCGGCCGGGTCGGTGGTGTCCAGGTGCGCGTACCCGGTCAGGGTGCCGTCCTCGGCGCGGGCCGTGAGGTGCGCGGCCGGCGCGTCCGGGTCGCGGAGCCGCAGCAGGGTGTGCTCGTCGAACGGGTCGGCGCCGTCGGCGTCACCGGCGGCCCGGGCGAGGGCCAGCACGTCGGTGATCTCCGCGGGGCCGAGTCGGTCGGCCCGGAGCACCCGGTCGCTGGTGGGTTCGGCGCTGCTCATCGGCTCACCGTAGCCCGCCGCCCGTCACGTCGTGCCGGGCGGCAGCGCCTCCACATGGAACCGGCTGGTGAGGTCCGGCAGGATCCGGTACAGCGCGTCCACCGTGCCCTGCCGGTCACCGCCGGCGTCGTGCAGCAGCACGACCGCGCCGGGTTCCACGCCGGTGAGCACCGTCGACGCGATCCGGCCGGCGCCGGGCGCGCGCCAGTCCGCCGGGTCGACCGTCCAGTGCAGCGGCGTCATGCCGAGCTCCCGGGACACCGCAACCACCGCGTACGTCCATGCCCCGCCCGGCTGCCGGTAGTAGGCGATCGGCGCGTCCGGCACGGCCGCCCGGATCGCCTCGCTGGTCCGGAGGAGGTCGGCCTGGATGCGCTCCCGGGACCGGGAGCCGAGGGCCACGTCGTGGTTCCAGGAGTGGTTGCACAGGGTGTGGCCGTCGGCCACGATCGCCCGGATCAGGTCGGGGTGGGCGCTCGCCATCTCGCCGACCACGCAGAAGGTGGCCGTGACGTGGAACTCCCGCAGGATCGCGAGGACCTGCGGGGTGTACCGGGGGTCGGGCCCGTCGTCGAAGGTCAGGGCCACCGTGGAGGTTCCGGTGGTGCTGCGGGCACCGTAGGTGGCGATGCCGTTCACGACGGTCGGCTCGGGGCTGGGCTCCGGGTCGGGGCTCTGCCCGGTCCCGGCCGGGCCGCGCCCGTCCGGCCCGTCCGTGCTGCGGGCGCGCTCCTGGTCGGCGTAGTGCGGGCCGGTGGCGGCGGTGGTGACCCCGGCGGGCGGCCGGTCCGGCACCAGGCTGCGGCCGATCGCGTACGCGGAGCCGAGCAGCGCGATGAGCACAAGCGTCACGGTGCCGAGGGACCGGGCGGCCGGCGACAGCCGCTTCATCCCGCCCACCCGTGCCGAACAGTCGCCCCCGTGGTCATTGCACGCACCGTCGCCCCCTCCGCCCCGTTGCCGGCAATCAGAATAGAGCCGGCCACCTGGGCAAAAAGGGCGAATAGGTGAGGACAGATCAGACGGTGACCGGTGCCGGCTCCGTATCCGGAAGCGACCGCGACGGCGGTACGACGAACTTGTAGCCGACCTGGCGGACGGTGCCGATCATTGACTCGTACTCCGAGCCGAGCTTCGCCCGCAGCCGCCGGACGTGGACGTCCACCGTGCGGGTGCCGCCGAAGTAGTCGTACCCCCAGACCTCGCGCAGCAGCTGGTCCCGGGTGAACACCCGGCCCGGGTGCTGCGCCAGGAACTTGAGCAGCTCGAACTCCTTGTACGTCAGGTCCAGCGGCCGGCCCTTGAGCTTGGCGGCGTACGTGTCGGGGTCGATCGTCAGCTCGCCGGCCCGGATCGAGCCGCCGGTGCCCGCGATCGCGTTGCTCAGCCGGCCGACGGCCAGGCGCAGCCGGGCCTCGACCTCGGCCGGGCCCGCCGAGGCGAGGATGACGTCGTCGACGCCCCAGTCGGCGTTCAGCGCGATCAGGCCGGCCTCGGTGACGACCGCGACCAGCGGCACGCCGAGCCCGGTGGCGTGCAGCATGCGGCAGGTCGCCCGGGCCTCGCTCAGCTCGGAGCGGGCGTCGACAAGCACCGCGTCCGGGCTGGGGCCCGCGACCAGGGTGCGCACGTCGCGTGGCGCGGTGCGGACCGAGTGCGGTAGCAGGTCGAGTGCCGGCAGCACGGCCGACGGTTCACCTGCGCGCGCCGTGACCAGCAGCAGGATCTCCACGATCACCTCCGTCCCGGCGGCGTGGTGGCCGCGCGACCAGCGGCGCACTCCTCGCGGGTGGCGCTGGGAAACTGCGTGGGTCCCGGCGTCGCTGACGGGCGGGTAACGGCTTGAGCGTAACCGATCGCCCCGGCTGAGCCTTCCAGTCGTTTCCTGTTTGCCCGTTGTGCCCTTGATCGCGGCGCAGGTTTTAACGTCGCCGAAACCGTGCCCTCCATGCCGGCCGCCGGGTCTGGCACGATCGGTGGGTGTTTCCCTCCAGCACGCCTGAGACCGGCCCGTCGACCACGCCGCGACCCGGTGACGACGAGGAGCGGCCGGAACGCGGCGGCCCCCGCCGGGCCCGGCGCGACGGTGAGCCGGGGCGCCGCCCGGTGCTCGACCCGGGCGACGAGAAGGACGAGGTCGCGACCCCGCCCGTCGAGGTGCGGCGCTCGCTGTCGTTGAGCGTCGCCGGCTTCGCCGCGCTGCTCGGGACGGGTCTCGTGCTGGCGGCGCAGACAAGCGGCCCGGGCCACCGGTTGCCGTTCGCGGCGGTGGTCCTCGGAGTCCAACTGCTCGCCGTGCTGGCCTGGACGATGGCCGCCCGGCCGCCGGCACTGGCGGTGGTGGCCGGGGTCAGCGCCGTCGCCGCGGTCGCCGCCGACACCGTCGCGGTGCGGAGCGGCGAGGCCCGGCTGATGCCACTCCTGCAGGTGTTGCTGGCCGGCCTGGTGGCCGCCGTCCTCGGCCAGTTGGTCCGCCGGGTGGACCGGGTACGGGTCACCGACTCGCTGCGCGGAACCGCGTTGATCGTGGCCGGCGTGGTCGCGTTCGGCACGCTCATCGTGCTCAGCCGGATCCCGGGCGGCACCCAGGCCAGCACGGTCTGCCTCGCCGCGGCCGGCGTCGCGCTCACCGTCGCGCGGTTCACCGACGGGTTCGCCGCCTGGCCCCGGCTGGCCCCGCAGGTGCCCCGTGGCGCGGCCGGCGTGGTCGGCGGCGCGATGGTCGGCACCCTGGTCAGCGCGGTCCTCGGCAGTTACCTGGTCGCCCCGTTCACACCGACCCGCGCCGCGATCATGGGCCTGGTCGCGGCCGTCGCCGCCGTCCTGGCGGACCTCGCCGTCGGGTACGCGGAGGCGGGCCGCCTGATGGCCGGTGAGCAGCCCACGATGTGGGTGGCCCGGCACATGCAGGGGCCGCTCGCCGGCTTCGCCCTGGCCGCGCCGGCCGCGTACGCCATGTGCAAGTTGGTGCTCTGATTGAGATCTCGCCCGTTCGGGTAGGACGGCTGTGCCGCGACGCGGCACCGGCTGGACGACAGGAGGCGCCGTGACGCAGGAGTACGCGTACCAGGATCGGCCCCGGCGGCGGGGACGTCGGGCTCTCGTCGTCCTCGTCGTCCTGCTCCTGGTCCTGGCCGGGCTCCTGGCGGTGGCGGACCGGGTCGCGGCCGGGATGGCCGAGCGGACGATCGCCGACCAGGTGCGGCAGGAGATCGCCAAGCAGGACGCCCAGTCCTCCCCGCCGGAGGTCGAGGTGGCCGGCTTCCCGTTCCTCACCCAGGTGCTCGACGGCCGGTACGAGCGCATCTCGATCGGGCTGCGCGAGGTGCGGGGACCGGTGCAGGGTGACGTCGTGGCACTGCCCACCCTCGACATCGACGCCCGCAACGTGACCGCCTCGCTGGACACCCTCCGCTCCGGGCAGGGCGAGGTGGTCGCCGAGACCGTCGACGGCACCGGCATCATCAGCTACGACAGCCTCGCCGCCCTGCTGGACCGCGAAGGGCTGCAACTCGGTGAGCGGGACGGCCGGCTCGCGGTGACCGCTCCGGTCGACATCCTGGGGCAGCGGCTGACCGTCACCGGCGCCGCCGACATCGAGGTCAACGAGCAGGGCGAGGTGGGGCTGCGGTTCAACGACCTGACCGCCGAGGGGCTGCCCAACGTGCCGCTCGCCCGCACCCTGCTCAACAACTACGCGCAGAGCATCTCGATCGACGTGCCCCTGCCGGAGCTGCCGTTCCAGCTCACCGTCCGGGAGGTCCGGCCGTTGCCGGAGGGGCTCCAGGTCGCCGCCGAGGCGGCCGACGTGCCGATCAACGCGGTGAGCTGAGCCACGTCCCGGATGCTGGTCGGCGCGGTCACACCAGGCGGGATCGCTGGTAGGCTCCCTGGCCATGGGGACGCTCCTCACCAAACGGCGCGCGGTCGACCTGTGCCGCGTGGCCACCTGCCTGTGTCGCCCCGTCATCTGACGGCGGGGCTGTCCTCGGCCGCCTGAGCGGCCTTCCGGCACTTGGGTCTGCGTACCCTTCCGGTGCTCCCACCGCAACGCCCGGCAGCGGCGCCGTCGCACGAACCCGTGAATCCGTTTCAAGAAGCCATGGGTCCCGCGCGCGGAGCGCCACCGACACTTATCGTTGCCCGCGCGCTGGCTCACCATCCATCCTCACCAGGGAGTGATCTGATGAGTCGCGACACCGCACTCGTCTCGGCCGACTGGGCCGAGAAGAACCTCGACGCCCCGGGCGTCGTCTTCGTCGAGGTCGACGAGGACACCTCGGCCTACGACGCGGGCCACCTGCCCGGCGCGATCAAGCTCGACTGGAAGACCGACCTGCAGGACCCGGTCCGCCGGGACTTCGTCAACAAGACGCAGTTCGAGGCGCTGCTCTCCGAGCGGGGCATCGCCAACGACGACGTCGTCGTCCTCTACGGCGGCAACAACAACTGGTTCGCCGCGTACGCGTACTGGTACTTCAAGCTCTACGGGCACGGTGACGTCAAGCTGCTCGACGGCGGCCGCAAGAAGTGGGAGCTGGACGCCCGCCCGCTGGTCAAGGACGCGGTGTCCCGCCCGGCGACGCAGTACGTGGCGCAGGAGCCGGACAACACCATCCGGGCCTTCCGCGACGAGGTCGTCGCCGCCATCGGCACGAAGAACCTGGTCGACGTGCGCAGCCCCGACGAGTACGCGGGCCGGCTGCTCGCCCCCGCCCACCTCCCGCAGGAGCAGGCACAGCGCGCGGGCCACGTGCCCACCGCGCTCAGCGTGCCGTGGTCCAAGGCGGCAAACGAGGACGGCACGTTCAAGTCCGACGACGAGCTGCGCAGGATCTACGCCGAGGCCGGGCTGGACGACGGCAAGGAGACCATCGCGTACTGCCGCATCGGCGAGCGCTCCTCGCACACCTGGTTCGTGCTCCAGGAGCTGCTCGGCCACCGCAACGTGAAGAACTACGACGGTTCCTGGACCGAGTACGGCTCGCTGGTCGGTGTGCCCGTGGCGCTCGGCGACGAGCCGGGGGAGGCCTGAGATGACCGCTCCCACCGCCGCCGGCTGCGCCGCCCCCGACCAGGCCGCCCCGCTGCCCGCCAGCCTCGACCTGGAGAAGGAGACCGTCATCACCGGTGTCGTCAGCTCCGCCGAGGGCGAGCCGGTGCCGGGCGCGTACGTCCGGCTGCTCGACTCCACTGGTGAGTTCACCGCCGAGGTGGTCACCTCCCCGGCCGGGCAGTTCCGCTTCTTCGCGGCCCCCGGCTCGTGGACGCTGCGGGCGCTCTCCCGCCACGGCAACGGCGACACCGCCGTGACCGCCGCCAGGGGCATCAACGAGGTGGCCGTCACGGTCGCCAACTGACCCACGCTCTGACCGGCTCGCGGCCCGCCACCCCGTTTCCGGGGCGGCGGGCCGCAGCCGTCGTCAGGAGCAGCCGCCGTCGTGGCCGGGCGCCAGCAGGCAGCGCCGGCCGGCGGCCATCAAGCGATCGCAGAAGACCTCATGGTGTACGTCGGGTGCGCCGTCCACGGACACCGTCGTCTCCCCGGTCACCAGTTCGGGCACGAAGTCGAGGGAACGGGCGAACGCGCGGGCGAGATTGTGGGCCGCAATCGGGCCGGCCGCCCGGATGGTCAGGTGGACGACGAAGCGCGGGCGGTCCTCGACGTGCGGGGCGGTCACGCCCGCACACCCGGCGTGAACCGGGACTGCCAGTCGCGCAACGCCCGCTTGATGCGGATGTTCTCGTCGCGGGTGCGTCCCAGCTCGGCGTGCAGGGCGGCCAGGTCGTCGGCGACCCGGCGGAGGAACAGCTCCACCTCGGTCGCGTCGACACCGCGCCGCACCCGCGCGAACTGCCGCTCCCGCACCTGTCCCGGGCTCAACGGCCGGTACGCCGCCGACCGGTAGTGCCCGCCCGCGTTGCCGGTTCCGACCGGCACCGGAGCCCTGTTTCGGCGAAAGCGTCGGAACGGGTTGCGCACGTCGACCACCTCTCCCGAGCGACCGGTGGGCCGGGGTGAGCCTGTCGTGCCCACCCCGACCGGGGGATCGAGCCCTACTCGTTGCCACGCGAGGAGCGCTCGCCGCTCAACTTATATGAGGAAGGCAAGGTATGCAAGGAAGGGATGGAGCTTGTCGCCCTTGTCTTCCTCGTGATCGAATCGGAGGTGCCACGCGAGGAGTGACATGCCAGCGACACCGGACTACATCCGGATCTCCGACGAGATCATCGCCGACGTCAGGTCGGGCAGGTACAAGGCGGGGGACAAACTGCCCTCGATTGCTCAGCTCTGCGAGCTGTACCGCGTCAGCCCGTCCACGATCCAGCTCGTCAACGTGCGGCTGGAGGCGTTGGGGGTGATCGACCGACGGCAGGGCAAGGGCATCTTCGTGACCGATCCGAAGACGTGGCTCCGTAAGCCGTAAGGCTCACTCGGCAGCCGAGGGCGGGCGGCGCAGCGTCAGCGACTGGAACCGGTAGCCGCGGCCGGTGTCGACGGGGTGGAAGTCGACGACGCTGAACCGCGCGTCGACGGCGAAGCCGAGCAACTGCTCGTCGGTGCGCCACGAGAAGAAGCGCGGTGGCACGTGCTCATCGCCGTCGATCGGGCCTTCAACGCTCTCGTTCCCGCCGTACACGCCGACGAAGAACAGCCCGCCGGGGCGCAGGACCGCCCGGACCGCCGCCAGGACCGCGGGCAGGTCGCGGTTGGGCACGTGCAACAGGCAGTTCATCGCGAACACCGCGTCGAACGATCCGGGCGGGAAGTCCAGGTGCAGGAAGTCCCTGACGTGGGCCTCGATGCCCTTGGCCCGGCAGTGCTCGACCATCGCCGCCGACAGGTCGGCCGCGACGACGGCGAAGCCCTCCGCCTGGAAGTAGGCGCTGTCCTGCCCGGTTCCGGCGCCGATCTCCAGGAGCCGCGCGCCGGGTGCCAGCCGCTGCCGGAACGCCTGCCGCTCCGCCAGCTTCCACGGCTCCTTGCGCTGCCCGTCACGCCAGCCCGCGCGGGCGTCGTACGCCGCCCGCAACGGACCGAGCACCTCGTCGTACCGAACACCCATACCGACCATTGTCGACGGGCGCCGGCGACCGCGCCGCCCCGCGCCGCCTCCTCAAGATCCGCACAACTTCGGGGAAGATGCTGCCTCGATCACGCGCGAGGCAGCATCTTCCCCGAAGTTGCGGCGGACGAGTGCGGCGATGATCGAAACCCATCTGAGGTTGGCGGCCCTGCTTCTCATCGCGAAGATCAAAGGGTACCGCATGGTACAGTTCGACCCATGGCAAGGATCACGCTGCGAGAGTTCCGCGATGGCGCGGGCCGGGTGCTGGACGGGGTTGAGCGCACCGGGGAGCCTGTCATCATCACCAAGTACGAACGGCCTGTAGCCGTACTGGTCGGCATCGACGAGTGGGAGGAGATCGAAGCGTTCCGGGACCGCAGGGACGCTGCGGTGATCGCTCGTTCCCGTGCCGAAGGTCAGTTCGTGCCGCTGTCGGCGGCCCTGGAGGCGCTCGGGGTCGATCCTCGTGAGGTGGAGGCGCTGCTGGCCGACAGGGCCGGCGGTGAGGCGGCGTGAAGGTTCAGATCGACCGGGACGTGCTGGTCTGGCTGCACAAGCAGCCACGCAACGTCTTCCTGACCGTCCTGAGCGCGATCCTCGGCCTGGTCTCCGATCCTGCGCCGGGCACCGCAAGGACGTCTACTCGTAAGCCGCCCGGGCCCGGCGGCCTTATCCGGCCGCATCGGGCTCAAGGTCAAGGGCCACCACTCCCCGGGTGGGTAGGACGCCGCGGTTGTGCGATTGAACCGAGAGAGGTGGCCCCCCGTAGCTCGGCGCTCATCGGTGGTGATCCCGATGATGACCGGCGGGCATAGTGGTGGCCGGCGGTCCCGGAGGGCCGCCGGCCACCACTACCTCAGATGCCCGTTGCCCTGGTGCAGGCTGTCACCGGGTCCAGGCTGAAGTCGAGGGTGCCGACGAAGCCCGCCTCGACCCGGGTGCGCTGCACCTCGGGGATCCAGCCGTCCTTGGCGACGATCACGTCGTAGCGGCCCTTGGGCAGCCACCACGCGTACCGGCCCTGACCGTCGGCGGTGAGCGTGTAGCCGGCGCTGCCGCCGACCAGGTTCACCCGCACCGTCGCCGGTACGCCGACCGTCACCCCGCCGCAGGTCACCCCGGTGACCGTGCCCTGGAGCTTGCCCCAGCTCGCCGGCGGCGACACGTTCATCTCCACCTTGACCGGCGGGACCGGGTACGGCACGTCGGCCGCGAAGGCCAGCTCACCCGCGTACCGTCCGGGCTGCGCCACGCCGGCGGCGGCCGTCGCCGCGAGCGTGACGGTCACCCGGCGGGACTCGCCCGGCGCCAGCGTGAAGCTGGCGGGCGAGGTGGTCAGCCAGGGCAGGTCCGCCTCCTCCGCGCACTGTTCCAGGCCGCCGAGCCGCTCGCTCTGCACGGAGCCGACGAACGAGGTGGGCGAGCCGCCGATCCGGTACGCCCCGCACGCGGCGGCGCCCCGGTACCGGGAGAACTCGGTGTTCGGCAGGTTCTGCCAGCTACCGGTCGTCGGGTCGTACCCGACCGTCCGGTTGGTCACCGCGGTCGACCCGCCGGTGATTCCGCCGGCCAGCACGAGCATCCCGCCGGCCGACGCGTACTGCGAGCCCCACAGGTCCAGAGGCAGGTCCGCGATCCGGGTCCAGGTGTCCGCCGCCGGGTCGTACCGGTAGGCGTCGGTGTAGTCGCTGCCGCCGGTGCCGCCGGCGCAGTACACCTGGGCCCCGATGCCACCGCAGCTCAGCCAGGCGACCGGGTGCGGGTAGGGCGCGCCGGTGGTGAAGCTTCCGGTGTCCGGGTCGAACACCACGAGCCGGTCGGTCTCCGCGCAGGCCCCGTCGGTGCAGCCGCCCACGAGGTAGACCTTGCCCCCGGCGACCGCCGTTCCGGCTGCCGCGACCGGCGTCGGGTTGGTCGCCCCGGGGACGGTGCTCCAGGTGCCGGTGGCCGGGTCGAACGCGTCCACCGTGGCGACGGTGTCCTCGTCGGCGCCCCAGCCGCCGATCACGTAGATCTTGCCGTCCATCGCGGCCACGCCCGGCTTCGAGCGGGCGCCCGGCAGGTCCGGCAGCCCGGTCCACGCGTCGGTGTCCGGGTCGTAGACCCAGGCCTTCCGCTCGGCGGCGGTGCCGCTGCCGCCACCGATCGAGTACACCTTGCCGTCCAGCCAGGCGGCGGAGTTGTCGAAGACCGCCGTGGGCAGGTCGGCGATCCGGGTCCAGGCGTCGTCCGCCGAGGTACCGACCTCCGGCGTGCCACCGCCGTACGCGGTGCCGGTGCGCGCCTTGCTGATGCCCTTGAGCGTGACCTCGCGCAGCGGCGCGCCCTTCCGGTTCAGCAGTTCGAACCGGCCGGCCCGCTCCAGCACCTCGACGGTCGCCGGCGCGGTGCCGGTGTTCTTCACCGTCACCCTCGTGCTGCGGGTGCTGCCGTACGGCTGGTGGGACTCCACCTGGGTGGGCGTCACGGTGAGGCGCCCGGCGGCCAGCGCGAAGTCCGCCCGCCGCACGTCGTCGGCGACGACCGTGACGTCCCGGGTGACCGGCGGGTACGGCGTCCGGGCCGCGGTGAACGGGTGGGTCCCGGTGAGGCCGGAGAAGAGCCAGTAGAAGCCGTCCGGCTCGTTGGGGTCGTCCGGCGTGGCGGCCGAGACGCCCTTGTCGGCGGGCTGGTCCACGCTGGTCACGGTGACGCCGTTGAGCGGCGTGCCGGTGTTGCGGTCGGTGGTCGTGCCGACCACCAGACCACCGGGCACCGGGGTGCAGTCCCGGTTGACCAGGGCGACGTCGTCGACCTGCCACCACCAGGCGAACGTGCCCTTGAAGCGGAACCGGATCCGGACGTCCGCGGCGCCGGCCGCCGCGGTCAGCGGTACCTCCTCGACCCGCGGGCCGCGCCGGCTGGCGGTCTGGTGCCAGACGTTTGTCCAGTTCGCGCCGCCGTCGGTGGAGACGTCGATGTCGGCGGTGTCGGTCACCCCGACGGCCCGCCAGTCACTGCGGAATCGCAGCACCGGCGCGGGCGCCCCGGACAGGTCCACCGCCGGGGTCACCAGGTCGGTGTCCTGGGTGTTGCCGGAGCCCAGCGCGTCACTGTCGATGATCGCGAAGCCGCCGGTGCCGCCGGTCAGGTTGCCCCGGTTGCCGGGGTCGTCGAACGCCCAGCCGCCCTTGTCGGTCCGGTTGACCACGGACCAGCCGTCCGGCGTGGACGTGCCGTCGAAGCTCTGCGACAGCAGCGGGGCTCCGAAGCTGCCGGTGTAACCGGCGGCGGTGCAGGCCGGCTCGACCGGGACCGCCACGTCGACCGTGGTGGCGTCGGCGCCGACCGGAACCTCCCGGGTGACCGTGCGGTAGCCGGGGTAGCGGGCGGTGACGGTGATCCGGTACGTGGCGTCCCCGGCCACGGTGACCGACCAGCGCCCGGTCACCGGGTCGGTGAAGACCGGGCCGCCCGGCCGGCCGGCGACGTCGACGCGGGCGTAGAGCGGCCAGCCGTGCCCGGACCCGTCGGTGACCCGGCCGCCCAGCGTGACCGTCGGGCTGGCGACCAGCGCGAAGTCCCGGGTGACCGCCGCGCCCTCGGCGACGGTGACGGTGGCCGACTGGCTCGCGAAGCCGTACGCGGTGACCGTCACCGTGGTCTCGCCGGCCGGGACGGTCAACGCGTACCGGCCGTCGGGGCCGGTGGTGACGGTGCGGGTGCCGTCGCCGACGGTCGCCCCGGCGACCGGGTCGCCGTCGGCGGCCGCGGTCACCGTGCCGGTGACCCGTCCGACCGCGCCGCGCGGGGCGGTGCGCACCGCCTCGTACGCGTCGAGGCGTCCCTCGCCGAAGACGTTGTTGTCGGCGGCGGTCCCGCCGCAGGCGGTGGCGTCGACGTCGCGCGCGGTCAGGTCCAGCAGCGCCTCGGTGGCGGCCAGGTCCCCGCGCAGGCTGGGCGCGGCCGACCAGACCAGTGCCACCGTGCCGGCGACGTGCGGTGCGGCCATCGAGGTGCCGTTGAACGCGGCGTAGCCGCCGCCGGGCACGCTGGACCGGACCGCCACACCGGGGGCGGCGATGTTCGGCTTGAGCGGGTCGGTGCCGGAGCCGCGACCGGAGAAGTTGGCGATGGTGCCGTTCGACGCGTACGCCCCGACCGCGTACGAGGTCTCGTAGTCGCCGGGGGAGCCGGCGCTGCCGCAGGCCGGGCCGTCGTTGCCGGCGGAGAAGACCGGGAAGATGCCGGCGGCCCGCCAGGCGGCGACGGTCTGCTGGTACCAGGGGTCGTCCCCGTCACCGCCCCACGAGTTGTTGACGATGTCCGGACGCAGGTCGGGCCGGGGGTTCTGTCCGTTCAGGTCGGTCGGGGCCAGGATCCACTGGCCGGCGGCGAGCAGCGACGCGTCGGAGCAGGTGTTCGTCTCGCAGCCCTTCGCGGCCATCCAGCGGGCGCCCGGGGCGACACCGATCTGGTTGCCGGCCCCGTCGTCGCCGACCATCGTGCCCATCACGTGGGTGCCGTGGTCGTTGTTGTCGCAGGGCGCCGGGCTGGGGCAGACGCCCGCCGGGTCGTACCAGTTGTAGGCGTGGTCGAAGCTGCCGCCGAGGTTGCCCCGGTAGGAGCTGACCAGCGCGGGGTGGTCGTACTGCACGCCGCTGTCGATGTTGGCCACCACGACGCCCTCGCCGCGGTCGCCGAACTCGTCCCACACCCGCGGTGCGCCGATGTCGGTGAGGCCCCACTCGACCGCGTTGGTGCCGGCCCGGCCGGCCGGGGCCGGCGTCGGCCGGACCAGCGGGTAGCTGCGGGTGGGCTCGATGCGGGCGACCTCGGGCCGGCGCGCGATCTCGTCGATCAGGGCCCGGTCGCCGCGGACGCGGAGGGCGTTGGCGATCCAGTACGACGTGTGTTCCGCCTTCCGCGCGTCCAGCAGCTTCCGGAGGTCACGCTGGGTGCGTTCGGCGGTGCCGGTCAGCAGCTGGTGCACGGCCCGAGCCCGGCCGTCGGCGTCCCGCAGCTTCGCGGTGTCGGCCAGCGGTGCGGTCTCCCGCAGGTACACCAGGAACGTCGTGCTGCCGGTGGCGGTGAGCCCGTCGAGCAGGCCCGGCGCGACGGTCGCCCGGGCCGGTGTGCCGGCGGGCGACGCGGCGAGCGCGGGCTGGGCGGTCAGCCCCAGCACGAGCGCGCCGAGCGCGACGGCGACCCGCCAGAGGCGGGGCCGCGCGGATGGTCGTACGAACACTGTTCCCTCCCCACGTTCCGCGGATCCGGTCGGTTCCGGCCCCGCGAAAGCCATGCTCGTGGGATTACAGACCACGATCAATGAAATGTTTCGGTCAGTACCTGGTCAGTGACGGGGCGCGATTCTGACCGATACGCTGACCCACGGGCGCCCGTCGATGTCGTCGACGGGTGGGGGCTTTTCACGTCAGCGCGGACGGCCCGGGGAGGCAGCGTGTCCGGTGGGGGAGTTCCGATCTTCGTCTGTGTCAGTCCCGACGTGGCGGTGCGCGAGCACGTGCTGCGCCGGCTCGACGGGGTGGGCCCGGTGGTGAGCTGCGCCGACCTCGCCGAGCTGCGGGCGATGCTCTTTCCGGAGCCGTCCGCCGACCTGCCACCGGCCACCACACCGGCGTCGGTGGAGCCGCCGGTGCGCTGCGGTGAGCTCGTCGTCGACCGGCCCGGTCACCTGGTGACCTGGCGTGGCCGACCGCTGGCGCTGACCCGCACCGAACGGGAGCTGCTGGCCCGGCTGGTGAGCCCGCCGGTCCGGGTGTGGAGCTACGAGCGGCTCTTCGCCTCGGTCTGGGGCGGCGCCTATCTGGGCGACACGGCGATCCTGCACTCGGCCATGAAGCGGCTCCGGCACAAGCTGCGCCTGCTGTCCGGCGGCCCCCGGGTGCAGACGGTGCGCGGGGTCGGCTACCGACTCGTCTGCACCCCGGAGAGCGGGTGAGGACAGGCCCTGCTCGACGCCGGGCAGCTCGGAAAGGGTCAGGGTCGCCACTCACACCGACCGCACGCGCAGGCTGCCGCGCGCCAGCCGGTGCAATCAGGCCCTTGGACGTCGAAGATCAACTTAACCCCGCCAGGCTGGCCGCGATCGACAAGAGAATCGCCCATATCAAGCCGATTCCCCCGCCCAGCGGCGCTCGTTCGGTGCGTGGCGGCCAGGACCGTGGCCGCCAAACCGGTTGCGGTTCCAGCACGAGGTAGAGCAGAACGCCCACCTGGCCGACGGTGAATAGCCAGAACCACGCCCAACGATTGGCGTATCGATGGTGGGCGCTGAAAAGCATGATCAGGAACGTCCCGAACCAGGCGGCCACAGTTGCTGCCTGGAGCGGTTCCCAGGCGACCTCGGCTGGCCACCAGCCGGGCTCGTGGTCTTCGCGGATGCTTACCGGCACGTGATGACCTGACGCGCGGATCTGGCGGTCCAGCCACGCTAGCGCCGCATCGCTCCGCGGAGCGACGGCGGACGGCTGCTCGCCGCCCCCCGTCAACGACATTAGTGACGTCGTACTCCACCGCCACCAGCCGTTCGCCCACCGGACCCTGCCGTCGCCGCGGTCGTAATCCAGATAGGTGACCCGACCTGCGGCGAGATCTGCGGCCAGATCCGGCTCGGACCGCTCCGCCGGGCGGACCGAAGCCACGACGGCGACCGCGCCGACGAGAAGGACCAAGAGCAGAAGCACGCGGGACGCGGCACTGGCCCAATCGCCAGACCGCCAGCCGCGGGCGGCTGGGGGCCCGGCACTTGAAACTGATTCGGATGCGACCACGGCGACCTCCGACCACGTGCGCAGGCTGATCAAGAGTGTGTCACATAAACGGCTCCCGGCGGCCAGGGTCCCTGCCTCGCGACGCGGATGCTCGGTACCTCGATCGTCAGTGGCTGCGGTTGAGCCGAGCGCGCATCGTGTTGGTCGCGGACCCTGGGCAATATACACGCCCTATACCAACATCGAGGACTGTCACCATGGCCAAACACAACTACGGGGAGGATAAATGGCTTTCAGATTTGCGCGAGCAGGTGTGGTAACTGCCGTCACCGCAGCGATCGTTGCGCTTGCGGCACCCCCTGCTAGCGCCTACACCTCTGACGATCTCTACCTCTTCAGGTCGTCCAACGACTGCCTGTGGGGACAGGCCGTAGTCGACTGGAAGGGCACCGCCGGCATAGCATCGGATGTGGCGAACGTCTCCTCAAGCTGGGCTTGGTATCCGCCAATGTACTGTGCCTGGCTGTACGATCGGCCGGCTGGATGGCTGGCGACATCGATTCAGAACTGGAAGTGGAACGGCAGCAGCTGGTACCTGTGTAGAGATAGCGGGTTCCTGTACAACCGTTCCCAGTCGGCCTCCAATTCCTACACGTGGAAGCTAGGCATCGCCTGTGGCACCGGCTGGTCGGGCACTATGGGTCAGGTTTTCGTTTGGCGGGATAATAGTTGGCAGGGTGGCTCGGTGTGGTCCGGCGCCGAGCGCTTTACAATCATCTCAGGAGCCGGAACCAACAACGCCGACGCCGCCGACGTGCCTCCTCTGCCCGCTTGGGTCATGCCTGATGGAACTGTCGATGTCGCTAAGCTTCCCGAGACGGTTGGCGTGGTCGGGCCTGATGGCAGGCCTACCGGTCAAATCGTGAATCCGAAGGAGTTGGCGGCGCCGCCCTTGCTCTCGACTGCCCCCGGCCCGCGCGTCGATCCGCCCGGCGTCGTCCGGACCTCTAACACCGTCGTGCCAGAGAGTGGCCCGCAGTATACCGTTGAGAAGGTGACGTTGACGGACGTGTACCGAGGGCGCCTCGGTTAGGCCACGGTCCGTGGATTTAATCGCGCTTGGTCGACGTTTCCCCGGTATCCGACCGGATACCGGGGAAACGTCGGGACCAAAGGTACCGGTATGCCCGCTCTCAGGTCGCGTAGGTGAAGGAGATCGCTAACTTGCCCCGCGAAGAATGTCCCGGTGCACTCGCTGTAGCTTATCTCCCGGCTCGATCCCGAGTTTCTCGCAGAGCAACTTGCGCGTCTCACGGAAGATCTGAAGAGCGTCTGCCTGTCGACCAACTCCCTGGAGCGCGGCCATGAGATGGGCTCGTATCCCCTCGTGATACGGGTGCTTAAGTTTCAGTCTTGTTAGTGGGTCGATTACATCTGCGTGCCGTCCTAACAGCAGTTCCGCCTCCGCCCATTTTTCATAAGTGGTGAGATGCAGTTGGTCCAACCGTGCAATCTCATTGGCGATGAACTCGCACTCGGCAAACTCTGCGAACGCATCCCCTCGCCACAGATCTAACGCGGCCCGCAGGAGGTTGGCTGCTGATTCGGGACAGGCGTTGTCCAGCGCTCGCCCTCCCTCTTCGGTCAAAGCCTGAAAGCGCCTCGCATCAAGGGCTGCATCCCTGGCAATCACATAGCCACCCAAGCTGCTCGTGATCGCCGCAGTTCCGAGTGCGTGGCGTAACCGATGCACGTACAGTTGGACGTTGCGTCGTGCTGACGCCGGTGGATTAGCGTAACCCCAGACGGCGTCGATGAGCTTCTCGGTCGAGACGGCCTGCCCGGACTGCGCCAGTAACACCGCGAGTACAAGTCGTGGCTTGTGCGCCGTGTCGATAGAGACGGGATGGCCGTCGGAAGTAACCTCGAGTTGTCCTAAGACGCGAAACTCCAGCAATGATCAGGCCCCTTCCCCGTAGTCAGTGCAGCTGATCGTTCGACGCCTGTGCATGTCGTTAATATCAAAGATTGCCATGAACGGCAACGTCAAATATGAATCGACACCTAAATCGACGATTGACGGACCTAGTGCCCCGTCATGCAGCCTGGAACGGGTAATCCGGGTGGCGGATCTTGGATCCGGTGGCGAATGCGGTTTTCGGCTTCGCGTGCTGGTTGCGCCAGCGGATGTAGTCGCCGATGGCGGCGTCCTGTTCGGCGTGGCTGCGGTGGTCGGTGCCGTTGAGGGCGAAGTACCGGACCGCGGCGAACTCGGCTTCGATCCAGTTCAGCCAGGACGCGTAGGTCGGTAGGAACACCAGGTCGACCTGGTTGGCTGCGCACCAGGCGCGGACCTCGGGGTGCTTGTGCGGGTCTATCCACCGGCCACCACCTCCCATAAACGTCGGGAGACAGCCTGACTGACAGGTCCTCGAAAGCGATGGATTACACGATCAACGTTCAAAGACGCGGCACTAGCCGGGCAGCCGGGCGGAATGCAGTCAGGCACTCTGGGCATATCGCGCATAGCGGCATTGCTAAAGGACGTGGCTCGCCCTTAATGATCAGCCTGGGTTACGGACGGTCGAAGCCCGCGTTGTCAAACAGCACTACTGGCCGGAAGGCGCCAGTGCAGCACCGGCCGGAGGGTCGACAACGGCCCCGTGGACCGCTCACGCAACGGCCTGGGGCTGCGTGACACGATGGCGCGGTGAACGCCGTCCACCCGGGGTGCGCCGCGCCGTCCGGTCCCGAGCGCCCGCGGCGCCGCTCGCGCGCACTGCGCTGGCTGCTCGTCGGGACGGCCGTCTGGGCGGTCCTGCTGACGGCGCTGACCTGGTGGTCGGTCCGCACCGACGAGCCGACCGTGCGCGAGCAGCGCAGCATCGGCCAGGCCGCGCCGGTGGTCGACCGGGCGATCGGCCGGATCGTCGCCGCGCTCGACGGCACGGCGTGGGCGATGACCCCGGCGCGGGCCGAGAAGGGCTGCCGGGTAACCCCGCTCAGCGACGGCACCGAGCTGACCCGGGGGGTGGACGTCCTGGTCGCCGAGGGCGGTGAGCGGGCGGTGCTGGACCGGGTCGCCGACGCGCTGCCGGACAGCTGGCGGGCCGGCGTGCGGGACACCTCCGACGGCCCCTTGCTGCGGGCCGACGCCGGCGAGTTCGTCCTGGTCGAGGGGGAGGTGGCGGACCCCGGCCGGGTCCGGTTCACGGTGGTGACCGGCTGCCGCCCGGGCGACGTCGAGTTCGCCGACCTGCTGATCGGACACCCGCCGGGCCCGGCCCTGGAAGCCGCGCTGCGGGCGCTGGGCCGCCCGGTTCCCGACCACGCGGACCGGATCGCGGTGACCTGCCCCGGCGGTGCGAAGGCGTGGACCCAGCGGGCGGAGGCCGGCCCCGGGCCGGAGACGCTGGATGCGCTGGCGCCGCCGGCCGCCGGCGCCGTCCTCGTCGACACCCCCGAGGTGTACGCGTACCGGAGCGGTGCGGACGTGGTGGTCGCCGACGCCACTGGCGATCAGCTTCAGCTGGCGGTCTCCACCGGCTGCGCCGGCTGACGCGGCTGTCCCCGGTCAGTGCCCCCGGCTGGAGTCGTGCGGGGTGCGGCTGCGGCCCAGGGCGTCGACGCGGCCCCAGCGCCCGGGGATGTCCAGCAGCTCGATGCGGCCCATGCCCTCCGGCACGTGCGGGTCGATGATCAGGTGCTCGCCCTGCGGCTCCAGGCCGAGCATCACCCGGAGCAGCAGCAGGGGGGTGCCGGCGGACCAGGCCTGCGGGCTGCACGCGGTCGGGTACTCGACCGGGAACTCGGTGAGCCGCCGCTCGTAGCCGGCGAACGCCTCGGGCAGTCGGCCGGCGAAGAACCGGGACGCGGCCAGCATCGACTCGCAGATCGTCGCGGCCTCCTCCCGGTAGCCGTACTTCCACAGCCCCCAGGCGATGATCGAGTTGTCGAACGGCCACACCGTCCCGACGTGGTAGCCGATCGGGTTGTACCGGCCCTGGTCGTCGGCGAGCGTACGGACCCCCCACCCGGAGAAGAGCCGGGGACCGAGCAGGTGCTCGGCGACGTGTCGGGCGCGTGACTCCTCGACGATCCCGCTCCACAGCAGGTGGCCGATGTTCGAGGTGAGCGAGTCCACCTGCCGCCCGTCGGCGTCCAGCGCCAGCGCGTAGTACTCCCGGTCCGGGATCCAGAAGTCGCGGTTGAACCGCATCTTGAGGTCGGCGGCCTCCCGCTCCAGCCGGTCGGCGTACTCGGGATCGTTCCAGAACGTGCGGGCCAGCCGGGCGCCCCGCAACTTCGCGTCGTACGCGTACCCCTGCAGCTCGCAGGTGGCCCGGGGAAACTCCGGAAGGCGGCCGTCGCGGTAGGAGACGCCGTCCCAGGAGTCCTTCCAGCACTGGTTGCGCAGCCCGTTCTCCGGGTTGCGGGTGTCGTACCAGAGGTAGCCGGTGCCGAGCAGGTCCCCGTACGTGTCGATCCAGGCGAGCGCGGCCCGGGCCGACGCCTCCAGCCGCATGACGAGTTCGCGGTCGCCGGTCCACCGCTCGTACTCGTCGAGCAGGATCACGAAGAGCGGGGTGGCGTCGGCCGAGCCGTAGTAGGGGGAATGCGGCTGCTCCTCGAAGCCGGCGGTTTCGCCGTAGCGCAGCTCGTGCAGGATCTTGCCCGGCTCCTCGTCCCGGAAGTCGTCCAGCCGGTACCCCTGCAGGCCCGCGAGGACCAGCATCGTGGACGGGATCAGCTCGGGCAGGAACGGCACCACCTGCAGGGAGGTGAGGATGCTGTCCCGCCCGAAGAGCGTCATGAACCAGGGCAGCCCGGCGGCCAGCAGCCGGGCCCCGAGGGTGAGCGACTCGTACCGGAGGGCGGCCAGGTCGTTGAGGCTGCGCCGGTACGCCGTGGCCAGTGGTTCGCAGTCGCAGGCGAGTTTCGGCGCGCGCTCGACGAACGCGTGCTGCTCGGCCTCGATGGCGGTCGCGTCGCGGGTGCCGCTGAACGACGGCAGGCTCTGCCGGATGTCCTCGCCCCGGGCGCCGTAGACGATGGTGGACACGTGCAGCGCGGTGGTCCACTCGCCGTGCGGCGGGACGTGGATCCGGAACGTCATCCCGGACACGTCGATCTCGCCGGGGCTGCTCGTCTGGATGATCGTCTCGCGGTGGAACGCCTCGCGCCGGTAGCTGAGCCGCAGCTCGTTCTCGCCGACCGTCGCGGTGGTACGCCCGTGCTTGCTGCGGACGTTCTTGATCTCGAAGATGTCGGCGAAGTCGGCGGTGATGTCGAGCCGGAGGTTGAAGTCCGCCGCCTCGCCGCCGTGGTTCAGGACGGTGAGTTCCTCGGTGATGCTGGCGCCGATGGCCCGGCTGCGGATCACCGACACCTTCGCGTCCAGGTAGTGCGTGGGCTCGCCGGGCACCAGGAAGAACCGGGTCCGGTACGACAGGGCGTCGTCCACCGACAGCGCGGTGAGCCGCTCCCCGTCCAGCGTCAGCAACCAGGTGGACACGAACCGCGTGTCGAAGGAGAAGAGCCCGGTGGGGAAGTCCAGCGCCGGCTCGATGTCACCGCGACGGTCGCTGACCAGGAAGGTGTTTCCGTCCAGGATGCTGATCAGCGGCCTCACCGCAGCCGTCCGACCTTCTCCCGGGCCACCGCGCGCGGATCCCGGGTGCCGGGCCGGGTCGGGAAGAAGCGCCGGAAGGCCAGGAAGAGCACGACATTGCCGCTGAACGTGCACTCGTTGCGCAGCACCGCGGAGATGCTCTGCGCCTGACCGGTCACGAGCCGGTCGAAGAGGTCCTCGCTGCTGTACCAGATCGCGTCGGCGGGGCCGCGCTGGCGGCTCACCTCGATGGCGCCCGGTTCCATCCGGACCCGCCAGTGCTCGGTCCGGTTGCCCAGGGAGAGGTCGATCTGGAGGGTCCCCCGGACCAGGCCGCGCAGGATCTCCGGGGCTTGCATCGGCAGTGATTCGAAGAACCGCTCCGTCGCCTCGGTCACATTCCGAATCGTAAGCATTGGCCCGACTTGCCGGGCCGGTTCCGCGGCTAGTAGACGAGCGCGCGCGCGTCCTCGGCCATCACTTCCTCGACGAAGACCGCCGCGCCCGCGATCCGGACGCCCGGCAGCACGTCACCGGGGCCGATGTCCCGCCGCGCCGCGCACTGCGTGCAGGCGGTCACCCTGCCCGTCGTGAGGATCACGTGCAGCAGCTCGGCGAGGGGAGCGGAGTGCGGCAGCTCGAACTCCTGGGCCCGTCCGGGGAGGGCGAACCAGGTCGACTCGCCGGTCAACCAGAGCGAGACGTCGACTCCGGCGGCCGCCGCGGTGGCCGCGACCGTGAACGCCTGCGCGCACCGCTCGGGGGCGTCCACGCCCGCGGTGGCCTTGACGACGAGGGTGCGCGTCATGGGGCCCAGCATAGGATGGTCGCCGATGGTCACCGAGACAGGGTTCGTCAGCCTGCTGGTCGCCGGCCTGGGCGCGCTCGCCGGCGGCCTGATCTACGTTGCCGTACGCATATCGAGAGGACGTTGGTGAGCGACGAGAACCCGTTGCAGCCGCCCCCGTGGCTGAACGCGCCGCCGGTCGACCCGTACCCCTACGAGGAGAGCCACGACCTGCGCGTCGGCCCGAAGCTGCACCCGACGCTGGACGGCCTGCTGCCGTACGTCGGGGTGTGGCGTGGCCGGGGCCGGGGCGGCTTCCCCACCATCGAGGACTTCGACTTCGCGCAGGAGATCCGGATCAGCCACGACGGCCGGCCGTTCCTGTTCTACGAGTCCCGGGCCTGGATCCTCGACGAGCAGAGCCGGCCGGCCCGCCCGGCCGGCCGTGAGGTCGGGTGGTGGCGGCCGGTGCTGGCCGGCGACCGGGCCACCGACGAGTTGGAAGCGCTGATGACCGTCCCGACCGGGGTGATGGAGCTGCACATCGGCAAGCGCACGGGCACCCGCATCGAGTTCGTCACCGACGCCGTGGTGCGCACCGCCACGGCGAAGGAGGTCACCGCCGGGCACCGTCTCTTCGGCATCGTCGAGGGCGCCCTCCTGTACGCGCAGGAGATGGCCGCCGTCGGCCACGGTCTCTCCCCGCACCTGTCCGCCCGGCTGATCCGGGTCGGCGGCTGAGGTCAGGCCCTGTCCCGCCCGGCGGGCGGGGCGGGGAAACCCAGCAGGGCCTGCAACCGGCCGGTCCACTCCGACCGGGGCCGCTCGGCGCCGTCCAGGGCCCGGACCTCCACCAGACCCCGGATCGACGAGCTGAACCACACCGCGTCGGCGGCGTGCAGGCCGGCCGGGGTGACCAGCCGCTCGTCCGCCGCCAGCCCGATCTCGACGGCGTGGGCCAGCAGCCAGGCGACAGTGGTGCCGGGCAGGATGCCGGTGTCGGCGGGCACGGTGCACAGCGTGCCCCCGGCGAGCCACACGACGCTGGCGGTCGGCCCCTCCAGCGCGTACCCGTCGGAGGAGACCCAGAGCACGTCGTCCACGCCGGCCCGAGTGGCCCAGCGGCGGGCGGCGGTGCTCACCGCGTACGAGGTGGACTTGATACCGGCGGGCAGCCAGTCCAGACCGGAGCGGGCCCGGGCCGGGACGCCCAGGGGCAGCGTGGCCACGGTGATCCCGTCGCGGCGCGCGGCCCGGGCCGACGCCGGCACCGGTGCCAGCGTGGCGTAGACGGTGGGTGGCCCGCCGCCCTCCGGCCCCCGGGTGCAGACCAGCCGCAGCGCCCCCTCGACGTCGGCGGGCCACCCGTCGCAGACGTCGTCGAGCAGCGTGACCAGGGCCTCGACCGGGGGCAGGGCCAGCTCCACCGCCTTGGCGGCCCGGGCCATGCGCTCCAGGTGCGCCTCCCGCAGCCACGGCCGGCCGGAGCGCAGGTGCATCGTCTCGAAGAGGCCGTCGCCGCGCAGGACGCCCAGGTCGTCGCCCCGCAGCACCGGCTGCGTGGCCGGCACCCGGCCGTGCCCGAGCACCCCGATCCTCGCCGCCACCATGACCGCCGAGCATAGGGCCTGTGCGGGGGTCGCGGCCCGCGCCGGGACGCCGGAACCCGCGGTACGCCACGCGGTGGGGCCGGCGCGCGCGGGAGCGAACTATGATCGGACGGTGTCCGAATCCTCCCTCGCGGAACTGCTCCGGGCCCGTGGCCTGCGGCTGACGGCGCAGCGGCAACTCGTCCTCCAGGCTGTGCTGGACCTGGGCCACGCCACGCCCGAGCAGGTCCACACGGCCGTCCGGGAGGTGGCCGCGGGAGTCAACATCACCACCATCTACCGCACGCTGGAGCTGCTGGAACGGCTCGGCCTGGTGACCCACACCCATCTCTCGCACGGCTCGCCGACCTACCACGCGGCGGGTGAGGACCAGCACGTGCACCTGGTCTGCCGGGAGTGCGGCGGGATCGACGAGATCGATCCGAGCCTGCTGCGCCCGCTGGCCGACCAGCTCGCCGCGCAGCGGGGGTTCCGGGTGGACATCGGCCACGTCTCCCTCTTCGGCGTCTGCGGCCGCTGCGGAAACGGGGACCAGGAATGATCGACATCGCGGGCGCGGTGGCCGTCGAGAGCATCGACGAGGCCAGCCGGGACCAGCCGGAGCCGGCGCACGCCGCGGCCGGCGTGCGGTCGGTGGCGGCGCACTACGGTGATCCGCTGCGCGAGCAGCGCACGCTGGACACGGCGGTCGGCCTGGTCGACCGCTCGCACCGCGGCGTGATCGCGGTTTCCGGCGAGGACCGGATCGGTTGGCTGCACACGCTCACCAGCCAGCATCTGGCGCAGCTGACCGCCGGCCAGGGCACCGAGCTGCTGGTGCTGTCCCCGCACGGGCACGTCGAGCAGCACGCGATGGTCGCCGAGGACGGCGAGACCACCTGGCTGGACACCGAGCCGGGCGCCACCGAAGGGCTGCTCGCCTACCTGGAACGGATGCGCTTCTTCAGCAAGGTCGAGCCGCGGGACGTGACGCCGGATCGCGCCCTGCTCTCGCTGGTCGGGCCCGAGGCGCCGGCCGCCGTGGCGACGCTCGGCGTGTCCGGCCTGGCCGCGCCGGACGTGATCGAGGTGCCAGGTCCGAAGTTCCGGGCCGGCTCGGTGCCGTCGCGGCCGTCCGTCCGCTACGACGTCCGCCCGCTGCCGACCGGCGGCTGGGCCCGTCGCGTCCCGCTCGGCGTCGACCTGCTGGTGCCCCGGCCGGCGATGGAGCAGGTGGTCGCCGAGCTGCGGGGCGCGGGGGTGCCGGTCGCCGGGCTCTGGGCGTACGAGGCGGTGCGGGTGGCCGCCCGGCGACCCCGGGTCGGGGTGGACACCGACCACCGGACCATCCCCGCCGAGGTGGACCTCGTCGCGCCGGCCGTGCACCTGGAGAAGGGGTGCTACCGGGGCCAGGAGACGGTCGCCCGGGTGCACAACATGGGGCGTCCGCCGCGCCGGCTCGTACTCCTGCATCTGGACGGGGTGACCACCGACCAGCCGCCGGCCGCCGGCACGCCGGTGACCCTGGACGGCCGGGCGGTCGGCTTCGTCGGCACCGCCGTGCACCACCACGAGCTGGGTCAGGTGGCCCTGGCGGTGGTCAAGCGCAACGTTCCCGACGACGCCCGCCTCCTCGTCGGCGAAACCGCCGCCGCAATCGACGTGTAAGGAAGGGCCCCTTACTAACGCCTCCGGTAGAGGAAGGGTCCCTTCTTAACACCCCTTGCGCCGGAAGACTTCCTGTCGACCGCCCCGGACCCGGCCGTCTAGGATCCGGGCATGACGACAGGGACGTTGATCACGGTTGCCCCCACCGGCGCGGAGTCGATCAAGGCCGAGGTGCCGGCGCTGCCGGTCACGCTCGACGAGCTGCTGCTGACCGCGAAGGAGTGCGAGGCGCTCGGGGCCGCCGTGATCCACGTCCACATCCGCGACGACGAGGCGCGGCCGACCCTCGACCAGGGCCGGCTGCGCGACACCGTGGCGGCGCTCCGGGAGAGCACCGACCTGGTCGTGCAGCTCTCCTCGGGCGGCGCGGTGACCGACCCGGAGGCCGACCGGCTCGCGGTGCTCGACGCCGGCCCGGACATGGCCTCCTGCACGATGGGCACGGTCAACTTCGGCGACGACGTCTTCCTGAACCGCTGGGAGTTCATCGTCGAGCTGCACACCCGGATGCAGGAGCGGGGCATCGTCCCCGAGTACGAGATCTTCGACCTCGGCCACCTCACCGCCCTGCAGCGACTCCTCGGCAGGTACGGCCTGCCGGCCGGCGGGCACGTCCACGTCGACTTCGTCATGGGTGTCCCGGGTGGCATGCCCGGTACGACGGCCACCCTGGTGGCCGCCCAGCAGATGCTGCGCGACCTGCCGGAGGGGACGACGTTCGCGGCGACCGGCATCGGCCGCACCACCATCCCGGTCCTGCTGGCCTCCCTGTCGGCCGGCGGGCACCTGCGGGTCGGCATGGAGGACACGGTGACGTACGCCAAGGGCCGTCCGGTCGAGTCCAACATGCAGCTCGTCGCCCGCGCCGTCGGCTTCGCCCAGCTCGCCCAGCGCCCGCCGCTCACCACCGCCGAGGCCCGGGAGCTGCTCGGCGTCACCGCCGCCCGGCGGTAAGCGGCGCCCGGCCGGACGCCCCTGTACGCCCGGAGGTCGAAGACCTGCTCACCCGCCCGACGACCGTGATCGGCGGGCGGTACCGTCCACGTCGTGGGAAAGACGTACGAGGGCGGTGCGCCGCTCGCCGAGGTGGTCCGGTCGGGTTTCGTGGAGGGCGTGCACCGCGGATCGGTGGTGGTGCTCGACGCCGCCGGCACGCCGGTGGTCGCCGTGGGGGACGTGTCCTCGCCGGTCTTCCCTCGCTCGTCGAACAAGCCGATGCAGTCGGTCGGCATGATCCGCGCCGGCCTGCCGCTGACCGACCCGGCGGACCTGGCGCTGGTCTCGGCCAGTCACGCCGGCGAGGAGTTCCACCTGGCGCGGGTGGGCGCGCTGCTGGCGCGGGCCGGGCTCGACGAGTCCGCGCTGCGCTGCCCGCCCGACCTGCCGGTGGGGGACGACGCGCGGGCGGCGGTGCTGCGGGCCGGCGGCGGACCCACCCGTACGCAGATGAACTGCTCCGGCAAGCACAGCGGGATGCTGCTGACCTGCCGGGCGGCGGGCTGGCCGCTGGACGGGTACTGGCGCCCGGAGCATCCGTTGCAGCAGCGCCTGCGGGCGGCGGTCGAGGAGTTCACGGGTGAGCCGGTGGCGGCGACCGGGGTGGACGGTTGCGGCGCGCCGGTGCTGGCCGTGTCGCTGACCGGCCTGGCGGCGGCGTACCTGCGGCTGGTGCACGCCGAACCGGGTTCGGCGCCGCGGACGGTGGCCGACGCGATGCGGGCGTACCCCGAGATCGTCGGCGGCACGCAGGCCGACGACACCCGGCTGATGCGCGGGGTGCCGGGGTTGCTGGCGAAGGTGGGCGCCGAGGGGGTGATCGCCGCGGCGGTCCCCGGGGTCGGTGCGGTCGCGTTGAAGATCGACGACGGTGCCGGCCGGGCCCGGATGCCGGTGCTGGTGTCGGCGCTGCGCCGGCTCGGCGTCACCGGGCCGGTGCTTGAGGAGTTCGCCGAGGTGCCGCTCTTCGGCGGTGGCCTCCCGGTAGGGGCCGTCCGCCCGGTCTGGTGACTCCGATCCCACCCGGCGAGGCGGGGTCAGGGCAGGAAGTCGAGCAGGGCGGCGTTGACCTCGGCCGGGCGTTCCAGCGGGAGCAGGTGGGCGGCGTCCGGGATGTCCGGAAGGCGGATCGCCCGCGGTGCCTCGGCGGCGATGCGGTCGGCCAGGCGGTTGATGTCCGGCACGTCGGCGGCTCCGGCGGTGACCAGGACCGGCATCCGCAGCTCGCCGAGCCGGCCGATGGCGGGCGGGTCGAGGTCGACGCCGTCCACCGCGCTGAGCGCCTGCTCGGCGGCGAGCGCGCGCCGGTCCAGTTCGTGCGCGAAGGCGATCAGAGCGGGATCGACGTCCTCCGGCCGGCGGGCCGGGCCGACCACCCAGAACCGCACCTCGGCCGCGGCGTTGGCGTCCAGGTCGTCCGGGTCGACGTCGCCGATGAGCATGTCCCAGAGGTCGTGGAACTCGTCGGACCACTCGTGACCGGAGACGGCGCTGCCGAGGAGGGCCAGCGCGGTCACCCGGTCCGGGTGCGCGAGCGCGGTGTCGACCGCGACGGCGCCGCCGAACGAGCAGCCGACCAGGGCGGCGCGGTCGAGGCCCAGCGCGTCGAGCAGCCCGACGACGTCCTGGTGGTTGGCGAAGGGCGTCGGTGGCAGCTCGGACTCGCCGTAACCGCGCAGGTCCAGGGCGATCACCCGGTGCCGGGCAGCCAGGGCGTCCACCTGCTCGCGCCACATCCGCCGGTCGGCGATCCCCGCGTGCAGCAGGACGACCGGTGTGCCAGTGCCCCGGTCGTCGTACGCGAGCCGGGCGCCGTTCACGTTGAGCTCAGTCATCCCGCCGCACGCTAGAGACCGGTTGCCGGGGTCGCAACCCGATTGCTGAGACCTTGCTAACTACGGCAAGCGCTTTGCTTGCAGGAGTTAGCAGGGCGCGCTAGCGTCGAGGTATGGCCAGTGGTAAAGACCTTCCCGACGTCGGCGGGTTCATTCGTGACCTGCGCCGGAACGCGAAGATCTCGCTCCGGCAGCTCGCCGAGCAGGCGGGGGTCAGCAACCCCTACCTGAGTCAGATCGAGCGTGGCCTGCGCAAGCCCAGCGCGGAGGTGCTCCAGCAGCTCGCCAGCGCGCTCCGGGTCTCGACGCCGGCGATGTACCTGCGCGCCGGGCTGCTCGACGACAAGGAGGGGCAGGGCGTCCTGGCGGCGATCGCCGTCGACCCCGACCTGACCATGGCGCAGAAGCAGTCGCTCACCCAGATCTACGAGACGTTCCGCCGGGAGAACACGCGGCTCGCGGAGGCGACCGCGGCGGCCGCCGGCCCGGCGGAGGCCGGCCCGGCCGCACCACCCGGCCCGGCCGCACCACCCGGCCCGGCCGCACCACCCGGCCCGGCCGGGACCGGCCCGGCAACGCCACCCGGATCGGCCGCCGACCTGGCCAACGCCGCCGCCACCGGCCCGACGACGACCGAGGGCACGCCGACCGAGGCGGTGCTCGAGTCGGTCGCCGTCACGGAGTCCGGTCCCGCTCCCGCCCCGACCCCCGAGAAGAAGGCCGCCCGCAGGGCGACCCCGACGGCCGCCGACGCGGCCGAGGAGGAGAAGTCATGACCACCCAGCCGAAGACCAGCCGCATCCCCGCCCCCCTCTACGCCGCCGCCGGCGCCGGCGAGCTGGCGTACGAGCAGCTGCGCAAGCTCCCGGCCGTGGTGAGCGACCTGCGCAACAAGGTCGCCGCCGAGAACGGTGTCGAGCTGCGCCAGAAGGCCAGCGAGACGCTGCGGACCGCGACGCTGACCGCCGGCACCCTGCGCCAGCGGGCCGCCACCGACCTGGACCTCCAGAAGCTGCGGGAGGCCGCTGACCTCAAGCGCGTCCGCGAGGCGGCCGACCTCAACCGGCTCAGGGAGATCGCCGACCTGGACAAGCTGCGCGAGGCGGCCGACCTGGACAAGCTCCGCGAGGCTGCGGTCCGCAACGCGGCCGTGGTCGTCGCCGGCGCGCACGCCGCGCAGGAGCGGGCGCTCGCCGCGTACGGCCGGCTCGTCGCCCGTGGCGAGCGGGTCGTCGGCGCCGGTGTGCTGGAGGCCGCGGAGACGTTGAACACCGACATCGAGACGACGGAGGCCGGGTCCGCCGTCGAGGCCGCGCCGGCCGCGGTGAAGGCCGAGACCACCGAGGTGCCGACCCCGGCCGAGGTCGCCGAGATCGCCGAGGCCAAGCCGGCCGCGGTCAAGAAGCGGGCGACCCGGGTCACCAAGGCCACCGCCAAGCCGGCCACCCCGTCGGCGAAGCTGCCGCGCGCCACGAAGCGGACCCGTCCGGCCGCCGAGTGACTCGTCGCCGGCGACCCCGGAAGGCGTCCTGTCGGACGTTTCCGGGGTCGCCGGCATAAGCTTGCCGACATGGCCAACGCCGCGCCGCTCTTCGCCTTCGCCATCCGCGACGTGATCGAGCTGATCCTGCTCGCCTTCGCACTGATCGTCCAGGGGGTGGCCCTGGTGCACGCCATCACCCAGCGCTCGGACGGCTTCCCCGCGATCGGCACCCTGCCGAAGGGCGGCTGGGTCGCCATCCTCGCGGTCTGTCTCGTGTTGACGCTGCTCGGCTTCGGCCCGATCAGCCTCTTCGGCCTGATCGGCATCGCCGCCGGGCTCATCTACCTGCTCGACGTCCGGGTCGGCCTGCGCGACCTGAGCGACGGCCGCGGAACGTCCTGGTGAGAGGTTTCCGCTGGCCGCCACCGCCGGACGGCGGTCCCCGCACCTGGGGTCCCGGCCCGGGTGCCCCGCGCACCGGCCGGCCGGCCCTGCCCGAGCCGGAGACCGAGCTGGTCGCCACGCCGCACGGTGTCCAACTGGAACAGTTGGTCACCGGCGCCGGTGACCCGGTCACCGTGTTCGCCCACGGGCTGGGCAACGGCATCGCCACCACCCGCCCGTTCGGCAGCGGCGTCGTGGGGCGCAAGCTCTTCTTCCAGTTCCGCGGTCACGGCCGCTCCGACGCGCCGCCCGGCCCGTGGAGCTACACCGACCTTGCCCGGGATCTGCGGGCGGTCGCCGACCTCGGCGGCGCGACCCGGGCGTTCGGCGCGAGCCTGGGCGCGGGGGCGCTCTGCCGGCTGCTCGCCGAGAGCCCGGAGCGGTTCGGAAAGCTTGTCTTCTTCCTGCCGGCGGTGCTGGACCGCCCCCGTGGCGAGGTGGCCCGGGCCCGGCTGACCGCACTGCTCGAGGCGGTCGAGAGCGGCGACGCGGCCACGCTCGCGGACGTCGTGCAGGTGGAGCTGCCGCCGGCCGTGCGCAACACGCCGGCCGGCTGGGCGTACCTGCGGCAGCGCCTCGACCAGTTGCTGCGCGACGGTCTCGCGCCGGGCCTGGCCAGCCTGCCGGACTCGGTGCCGCTGAGCGACGCGACCGCGCTGGCCGCCGTCACGGCGCCGGCCCTGGTGATCGGGTGCGCCGACGACGACCTGCACCCGGTGGAGGTCGCCGAGCAGCTCGCGGCGGCGCTGCCCGGGGCCACCCTGCACGTGTACGACCGGCCGGGCGTCCTCTGGACCGAGCGCGCCGACCTGCGGGAGCGCGTCTCCGCCTTCCTCAACGAGTAACCTGCGCTGTCATGGGCGTCACACACCACGGCCGCACGCACCGGCTCGACCTCGCCGACCCGACCCTGCGCGAGTGGGAGTGCACGGTCCTGTTCGCTGATGCCGAGCAGGGCATCGTTCTCGACCGTTCGGCCTTCTACCCGGGCGGCGGCGGCCAGCCACCGGACCACGGCGTCCTGCTCTGGCAGGGCGTGCAGACCCGGATCGTCGGCACCCGCAAGGGCGACGATCTCTACCTGATCCCCGCCGAGGGTGATCCGCTGCCGCCGGCCGGCACGACGGTCACCGGCGCGGTGGAGGACCAGCGGCGCACCCGGCTGATGCGTACCCACTCCGGCCTGCACGTGCTGTGCGGCGTCGTCTTCCGGGACTTCGGCGCGCTGGTGACCGGCGGCAACATGGAGCCGGGCGAGGCCCGGATGGACTTCAACCTTCCCGAGGTGCCGGCCGACTTCAAGAGCCGCATCGAGGAGCTGGTAAACGCCGAGGTCGTCGCCGACCGGGCGGTGGCGGTCCGGGTGCTGCCCCGGGCGGAGGCGCTCGCCCTGCCGGACATCATCCGCACCCAGTCCAACCTGATCCCGCCGGACGAGCAGGAGGTGCGGATCGTCGACATCGTCGGGTTGGACGTGCAGGCCGACGGTGGCACGCACGTCGCCTCCACCGCCCAGATCGGCAAGGTCCAGGTGGTCAAGGTGGAGAGCAAGGGCCGCGCGAACCGCCGGGTCCGCGTCCGCCTGGTCGACTGACCAGGGTACGTGGCGGCGCCGCACGCCCGGTGCCGGTGATGCCCGGCCTCGACGCAGTGACAATTGCCGAAAGGTTGCCATGTGGTGAACAGGTGACGAGGATCTCCGAAGGATCGGTCCCGGCCTCGACGAACGAGGCCCCGGCGACAAAGGAGTCCCCCCGATGCCTGATCTCAACCGGCGTACCCTGCTGCGCGGCGCGGCCGCCGCGGCCGGCGGCGCCGTGCTCGGCGGCCCGTTCCTCGGTTTCGTGGCGCGGGGCGAGGCCGGCGCGGCGGGCCGGCGCCCGGCCCCCCGCCCGACCCTCGGGCCGGTGCCCGACCTGCGCGACGGCACCGTCCGCCTGCACCTGCCGCAGGGCTTCCAGTACCGCTCCTTCCACGACACCGAGTTCCCGGTGGTGCTCGACGACGGCACCCGCCTGCCCGGCCGGCACGACGGCATGGGCGCCTTCCGTGGCCCCCGCGGCACCATCCGGCTGGTCCGCAACCACGAGGTGAACAACCCCGGGCCGGCCTTCGGCGACGCCTCCGCCGCGTACGACCCGATGGCGCAGGGCGGCACCACCACCGTCGAGGTGACCCGGTACGGGGAGGTCCGTCGCTCCTGGACCAGCCTGAACGGCACCATGATGAACTGCTCCGGCGGCGTGATGCCCTGGGGCAGTTGGATCACCTGCGAGGAGACCGTCAACGGGCCGGACGTCGGCCCGGACTTCACCGGCACCTCCAACGTGCCGCTCACCCAGCCGCACGGCTTCATCTACGAGGTGCCGGTCGACGGCCGATCGGACCGGACGCCGATCACCGCGGCCGGCCGGTTCGCCCACGAGTCGGTGGCCTACGACCCGCGCGGCGGTCACCTGTACCTCACCGAGGACAACTTCGGCTTCCCGTCCGGCTTCTACCGCTACACGCCGCCCCGGCACCCGAGATCGTGCGGGCGGCTGCTGGACGGCGGCCGGCTGCAGATGCTGGCCGTACGTGGCCGGCCCAACCTGGACCTGGCGGCGGCGCAGCGGCGGCACGCGACGTACCCGGTGATGTGGGTGGACATCGACGACCCGGCGCCGCGGTTCCCGTACACCCCCGGCGAGGTCGCACCGACCACCAACGACCAGGCCCTGACGTACGTCTCGCGGCAGGGCTGGGAGCGGGGCGCCGCCTACTTCTCCCGGCTGGAGGGATCGGCTTACGACGACGGGGTCGTCTACTTCACCGCCACGCAGGGCGGGGGCCCGGCCGAGACGTCGACCGGTCCGATCGCCGACGGGTACGGCAACGGGCACGGCCAGGTGTGGGCGTACGACTGCCGGGCGCAGGTGCTGCGGCTGGTCTACGAGTCGCCGGGGCCGGACGTGCTGGACTTCCCGGACAACGTGACCACCAGCCCGCGCGGCACCCTGGTGGTCTGCGAGGACAACGTCAACGACAACTACCTGCGCGGGCTGACACCCCGGGGCGAGCTGTTCGACATCGCCCTGAACCGGCTGGTCAGCAGCACCGGCGCGGACCGGTCCAACGACGAGTTCGCCGGTTCCACGTTCAGCCCGGACGGGCACACCCTGTTCGTCAACATCCAGGCGAGCCGGGGCATGACGTTCGCCGTCTGGGGCCCCTGGTCCCGCATCGGAGTTTGAGTTCAGCGGTGACCCGGGGGCCCGGGCCCGGCCGTGGGCCCGGGCCCGAGGGTGTCGCGCCGAGCACTCTTCGGTCGGCGGCAGCACCGATCGGCTGGGATCCCGGCCAGCGGCCGCGGGGCCTCGGCGCGTCAGCCGCCCAGGCTGGCAGGCAGGTGGGCGGCACGGACGGCCAGCAGCCACCGCTCCACCGTCGGCTCGTCCGGCCGGTCCGGCAGCGGCGTCCGGATCCGGCCGAAGTCGCGCTCGGCCTCGGCGAGCAGGTCCCGGGCGGCCGCCAGGTCACCGCCGGCCACCCGCTCGCCGAACGACCGGAACCACTCCGGGTCGGCCAACCGGATCTCCAGCACCCCGGTGGCGTAGAGGTGGCGGCCCTGATGCATCAGCCGGGCCAGGTGCCGGGCATGCTTCGCGGTCCGCCGCCGCACGTCCGACGAGAACGTCCCGTCGCCGCGCGACTCCAGTTTCCGGAACTGCCGCGAGGCGTACCCGAGGAAGGCGTCGCGGACCCGGGGCGCGGACAGGAAGGCCGAGCGGATCGCAACCAGCCGCTCGCCGAACTCCGTCCGGGTCTCGTAACAGTCGTCCGGCAGCCACATCAGCTCGGTGGCGGTCGGGTTGCCGCTCAGCGCCAGCCTCGCGTACTTCCCGGCCTCGTGCAGGGTGACGTCCGGGCCGGTGGTGACCACCGACTCCTTCGGCGGGTGCAGGCCGTGGAACGCCACCGTGGGCGCGGCGAACACACCGATCCGGTCGACGTCCGAGCCGGGCCGGGCCAGCCCGTACGCGACCGAGCCGACGATCCCGGAGAGCAGGAGTTGCATGTCGGCGAGCATGACGTACGACACGCGGTCGCGAAACCGGACTTCGGTTGTCAGGTTTCCCGGTCAGAGTGGACGCATGACGACGAAACCGCTGACAGGAAGGGTCGCCCTGGTCGCCGGCGCGACCCGGGGGGCCGGCCGGCAGATCGCGGTGCAGCTCGGCGCGGCCGGGGCCACGGTGTACGCGACCGGGCGCAGCAGCCGCTCCGCCGGCCGCTCGGAGCTGGACCGGCCGGAGACCATCGAGGAGACCGCCGAGCTGGTGACGGCGGCGGGTGGCACCGGCATCGCCGTCCGGGTGGACCACCAGGTCGCCGACGAGGTCCGCGCGCTCGTCGAGCGGATCGACGCCGAGCAGGGCCGGCTCGACGTGCTGGTCAACGACATCTGGGGTGCCGACCCGCTGATCACCTGGGAGAAGCCGGTCTGGGAACAGCGGCTCGACGAGGGTTTCCGCACCCTGCGACTGGCCGTGGACACGCACATCATCACCAGCCACTTCGCGCTGCCGCTGCTCATCCGCCGGCCCGGCGGGCTGGTCGTCGAGGTCGGCGACGGCACGAAGGCGTACAACGACACCCACTACCGGCTGTCGGTCTTCTACGACCTGGCGAAGGCGTCGGTGAACCGGCTCGCGTACGTCTGGGGACACGAGTTGAAGCCGCACGGCGGCACCGCCGTCGCGCTGACGCCGGGCTGGATCCGGTCCGAGGCGATGCTTGAGCACTTCGGCGTCACCGAGGAGAACTGGCGGGACGGCGCCGCAAAGGACCCGCACTTCCTCATCTCGGAGACGCCGGCCTTCGTCGGGCGGGCCGTCGCCGCGCTCGCCGCCGACGAGGACCGGGCCCGCTGGAACCAGGCCTCCGTCTCGGCCGGCGAGCTGTCGCAGGTGTACGGGTTCACCGACGTCGACGGCAGCCGGCCGGACGCGTTCCGCTACCTCACCGAGGTGGTGGAGACGGGCAGGCCGGCCGACGTCACGGGCTACCGCTGACCGGGCGTGACGCGGTACACCTCGGCGGACCGCCGGGCGGCGTCGACCATCAGCTTCCGCAGGTCCGGCGGGTCGAGCACCTCCACCTCCGGGCCCAGCGACAGCAACTGGGAGTACGCGACCTCGACGGACTCGACGGGCAGCCGGATGACCACCCGGCCCTGCCCGTCGGGTTCGCCCGCGGCGGCGAGCGCCTCCTCGTACACGAAGGGGGCGTCGGCGAGGTGCCGGAGCCGGCGCAGGCCGACGGGGCTCAGCCGGAGCGTCACCTCGGCCCGGAGCATCGTGCGCAGGAAGACCTCGGCCTGCTCCCGCCAGTAACCGGCCAGGTCGAAGCCGGTGTCCCGGTCGAAGGTCTCGCCGCTCACCTCGACGTGGGTGACCCGGTCGACCCGGTAGGTGCGGTACGCGCCACCGACCCGCCCGACGAGATACCAGACGCCGTTCTTGAGAACCAGCCCGTACGGGTGCGCCTCCCGTTCGACCTCGCGGTCGCCGCGCCGGTAGCGCAGCCGGACCACCCGGTCCCGCCACACCGCGCCGGCCAGCTCGCTCAGCCACGGGGGCGGCCCGCTCTCCCGGAACCAGCCCGGCACGTCCAGGTGGAACCGCTGCCCGGTGCGGGCCGGCGCGTCCCGCAGGCTCGGCGGGAGCGCGGCGAGCACCTTCAGCTCGGCGGACGCCACCGCGTCGGCCAGCCCCATGTCCCCGGCCGGCCCGGGCAGCCCGGCCAGGAACAGCGCCTCCGCCTCGTCCCGGGTCAGCCCGGTCAGCCGTGTGCGGTAGCCGCCCAGCAGCCGGTAGCCGCCGGCGCGCCCCCGGTCGGCGTAGACCGGCACGCCGGCGGCGGAGAGCGCCAGCACGTCCCGGTAGACGGTGCGCTCGGAGACCTCCAGCTCGCGCGCCAGCTCCGCCGCCGTCATCGTCTCCCGCGACTGCAGCAGCAGCACCAACGAGATCAACCGAGCCGCCCGCACCCACCCATTGTGTAAGGAAGGGCCCCCTGTTAACGCCTGCGGTAGTGGAAGGGCCCCTTCTTAACAGGCTCACCGCCCGCCCGGCGTGAGCAGCCCCCGGTCGTACGCGGCGGCCACCGCGGCCGCCCGGTCGTTGACGCCGAGCTTGGCGTACAGGTGCAGGAGGTGGGTCTTCACGGTGGCCTCACTGATGAACAGCCGGGCGGCGGCCTCCCGGTTCGAGGCGCCCTTCGCCACCAGCGTGAGCACCTCCAGCTCGCGCTGGCTCAACGGGTCCCCGGCCGGCTGCCGCAGCCGCCCCATCAGCCGGCCGGCCACGGACGGGGAGAGCACCGCCTCGCCCCGGGCGGCCGCCCGCACCGCCCGGACCAGCTCCTCGCGGGGCGCGTCCTTCAGCAGGTAGCCGGTGGCACCGGCCTCGATCGCCGGCAGCACGTCGGCGTCCGTGTCGTACGTGGTCAGCACCAGCACCTTCGCCGGGTTGTCCGAGCGGAGCAGCCGGCCGATCGCGGTCACCCCGTCCATGCCGGGCATCCGCAGGTCCATCAGCACCACGTCGGGTCGGCTGTGCTCGGCCAGGGCGAGGGCCTCGGCGCCGTCCCCGGCCGCGCCGACCACCTCGAAGCCGGGGTCCCCGGTGAACATGCCGCGCAGGCCGTCGCGCACGACCGGATGGTCGTCCACGATCAGCAACCGGATCGGGCTGGTCAACCGGCACCTCCGGCGAGTGCCGGCACGGACGCCGAGACGGCGGTGCCGCCGCCCGGCTCGCTCTCCACGGCCAACTCGCCGCCGACCCGGGCCACCCGCTGCCGCATCACGGTCAGCCCGAAACCGCCGTCGGTGCGACCGGTCGCGGGCGGGTCGGTGACCGAAAACCCCACGCCGTCGTCGCGGACGTCCAGCGTCACCACGTCCCCCATGTACGACAGGGTCAGGCCGACCCGGGACGCCCCGGCGTGCCGGGCCACGTTGGCCAGCGCCTCCTGGGCGGTGCGCAGCAGGGTCACCTCGACCTCGGGGTGCAGCGGGTGGGCGTCACCGGTCACGTTGACGTCGGCGCGTACCTCGTTGATCGTCGACCAGCGTCGGGCCAGCTCGGCCAGTGCGTCCGGCAGCCGGGCCGTCTCCAGCGCCTCGGGCCGGACCGCCCGCACCGAGCGGCGGGCCTCGGTGAGGCTCTCCCGGGCCAGGGCGACCGCCGTGTCCACGTGCCGCTGCCAGTCGGCGCGCCGGTCGCGGGCCTGTCCGGCGGCCTCCAGCTGGGTGATGATGCCGGTGAGGCCCTGGGCCAGGGTGTCGTGGATCTCCCGGGCCATCCGCTGCCGCTCGTCGGTCACCCCGGCCTCCCGGGCCTGGGTGAGCAGCTGGGCGTGCAGCCCCTCGTTCTCGCGCATCGTCTCGGCCAGCCGGCGGTTCGCCTCGGCCAGCTCCTCGACCAGCCGCTTACGGTTGGCGTTCTGCCGGTCGGCGACCGTGCCGAACCAGCTCACCCCGCCGGCCACGCCCACGTTGAACAGCACGAGGACCGACCAGAGCACCCAGTGGTCCGCCGACGAGGGCAGGCCGCCGCCCTGCGCGGTGCCGATCAGCACACCGGTGGCGGCCACGCCGACGAACCGCCACCGGCCGTGCAGCACGAGGAACGCGTGCAGGAAGCCGACCCAGGCGAAGAACCCGTACCAGGGGCTGCTCAGCACCAGCAGCGCGGCGAACCCGATCAGCCCGGCGTAGTAGAGGCCCATCAGCCCGCGCCGGCTGATCCACCTGGGGTGCAGCGCCATGAACCAGGCGATCCAGCCCGCCGCCAGCGCGGCGACGACCGGATGGGGCAGCACCGTGATGCCGCCGGCGGCCGGAGCGGCCGTGGCGAGCACGAAACCGACCACCAGCCCGACGTACGGCAGCGCGCGGTAGACACCCGGCTCCCGGGCCTCCCAGGCGGCCAGCCGGTCGACCTGCTCGGCGGTGCCGGCCATCGGACCCTCGCTCACTCCCAGCGGAACAGCTTCGCCGCGGCGGAACCAGCGACCACGGCGACCGCCGCCATTATCGCCAGGTGCAGCGGCCGCGGCGCGTCCGCGGTCCAGGCGTCGAGCAGCGCCTGTACGCCCGGTGGCGTGTAATCGCCGATCCGGACCAGGAGGTCCGGCAGCAGGAACCGGGGCACGTAGACCCCGCCGAAGAACATGACAAGCATGAACAGCGGGACCGCGATCGCCTGCGCGGCCTTGTTCGTACGGGCCACCGCCGCCACCAGCAGCCCCAGCGCGAGCAGCGCCGCCGTGCCGAGGACGAGGGCCAGCGCGAAGCCGAGCGGATGCCGGGGCAGCGGTACGCCGAAGGCGAGCCGGCCGACCACGACGAGCAGCACGGCACTGATCAGGATGGTGGCGAGCGAGATGACCAGCTGGGCGGCGAGCAGCGCGGCAGGGCTGGCGGGCGTGGTGGCCAGGCGACGCAGCACGCCGCGCTCCCGGTACGTGGCCAGCACGGTGGGCAGGATGTTCACCGCGGCCATGGCGAGCGTGATCACCAGCAGCGACGGGGCGAAGTACTGGACGAAGGACAGGCCGCCGAAATCCGGATTCGGCTCCCGCGTCGCCGGGATCAGCCCGAACACCGCCAGCAGCAGGAGCGGCAGCGCGATGGTGATCAGCGGCGCGGCGAAGTCCCGCAGGTAGAGTCTCGTCTCGATCCTGAGGATCTGCCCGAAGGCGTGCATGTCGGTCTCTCTCACTCGGCGGGCCGGTGCCCGGTCAGCTCGACGAACGCGTCGTCGAGAGTGGACTGCTCAAGCCGCAGGTCGGCGGCGATGATCTGATTGCGGGCGAGCACCGAGGTGACCGCGTGCAGCACGTCGCCGGTGCCGGTCACCACCACCTGGCGCCCGGTGCGGTTTACGCCGGTCACCTGCGGCAGGTCGGTGAAGAGCCGGTCGTCCACCGGAGCGGACGGCCGGAACCGCACCCGCTGCTCGGGCGCCACCCGTGACACCAGGCCGGCCGGGCTGTCCAGGGCGACGACGCGTCCCCGGTCGATCACCGCGACCCGGTCGCAGAGCCGCTCGGCCTCCTCCATGAAGTGGGTGACCAGCACGATCGTCACCCCGCTGTCGCGTACCTGCTCGACGAGCCCCCAGGTGTCCCGCCGGGCCTGCGGGTCCAGGCCGGTGGTCAGCTCGTCGAGGATGGCGATCTCGGGCCGGCCGACCAGCGCGAGCGCGATGGACAGCCGCTGTTTCTGGCCACCGGAGAGCTTCTTGTACGCGGTCCTCCGCTTGGTGCCGAGGCCGAGCCTCTCGATCAGCTCGGCGGGATCCGCCGGATCGCGGTAGAACGAGGCGTACAGCTCCAGCGCCTCGCCGACCCGTAGCAGGTCCGGCAGTTGGCTCTCCTGGAGCTGCACCCCGACCCGCTGCCGGAGCCGGGCCGCGTCCCGGCGCGGGTCGAGCCCCAGGACCGACACCCCACCCCGGTCGGGCACCCGGAGCCCGGCGACGCACTCCACCGTCGTGGTCTTGCCCGCGCCGTTCGGGCCCAGGATGCCGAAGATCTCCCCGGCCTCCACCGTGAACGACACGTCGTCCGCGGCGACCACATCGCCGTACCGCTTGTGCAGGTTGGTCACCTCGATGACCGGCATGGACGTCGCCTTCCGCCGCGCTTCGTGCGTACCGGTCGAGGATCGCCGCCGGAACGCGGCGGCGGATCGACCACGCGGTGATTATGACGACGGGCGCCGGTTGACCCCCGCGATCCACCAACCGGTTGATGCGGACCTAGGCTTCGGACGTGACCGCATCCCGTGACGTGACCGGAGCCGCGGGCCGTTTCCTCGGCGGTGTCGGCCTGTTCCTGCGCGGCGTCGGCGTCTACGTCCGCAGTCCCGGGCTGATGCTGCTCGGCGTCGTGCCGGCGCTGATCTCCGGTGCGCTCTTCGTCACCGCGTTCGCCGCGCTCGTCTACTTCGTGGACGACCTGGCGGCCGTGCTGACGCCGTTCGCCGACGGCTGGTCCGCCACCTGGCGCGACCTGGTCCGGCTGGTCGCCGGGCTGGCGCTGCTCGGGCTGGGCGGCCTGCTCGCGGTGGTCGCCTTCACCGCCGTCACCCTGGTGATCGGGGACCCGTTCTACGAGAAGATCTCCGAGCGGGTCGAGGAACGCCTCGGCGGCACACCCGGCGCCGTCGACGTGCCGTTCTGGTCGTCGCTGCGGCGCAGCGCCGTCGACTCGCTGCGGCTGGTGGGGTTGTCGGTGCTGTTCGGCGTACCCCTCTTCGCGGCCGGTTTCATCCCGGTGGTGGGTCAGACCGTGGTGCCGGTCCTCGGCGCGGCCGTCGGCGGGTGGCTGCTCGCCGTGGAGCTGGTCGGCGCGCCCTTCTACCGGCGGGGGCTGCGGCTGCCGGACCGGCGTGCGGCATTGAAGGCGGACCGGCCGACGACGCTGGGCTTCGGGATGGCGGTCTTCGTCTGTTTCCTGATCCCGCTGGGCGCGGTGCTGCTCATGCCGGCGGCCGTCGCCGGGGCCGCGCTGCTGGCGCGCCGTACGCTGGGCCAGCCGATCACGGAGGGCTGACCGTGGAGATCACTCTGGTCGAGGGCGACATCACCGCAGAACGCGTCGACGTCATCGTCAACGCCGCCAACTCCTCGCTGCTCGGTGGTGGGGGAAGTGGACGGTGCCATCCACCGGCGCGGTGGCCCGGCGATCCTGGCCGAGTGCCGGGCGCTGCGCGCCTCCAGGTACGGCCGGGGCCTGCCGACCGGGCAGGCGGTCGCGACCACGGCGGGTGACCTGCCGGCCCGGTGGGTCGTGCACACCGTCGGGCCGGTGTGGTCCGCCACCGAGGACCGGTCGGCGTTGCTGCGCGACTGCTACGCGAACAGCCTGCGGATCGCCGACGAGCTGGGCGCGTCGACAATGGCGTTCCCGCTGATCTCGGCCGGCGTCTACGGCTGGCCGGTGGAGGACGCGGTCCGGCAGGCGCTGTCGGTGCTGCGGCCCGCGACACCGGCGCATGTCGGAGAGGCCCGGCTGGTGCTCTTCGGGGCCGACACGTACGCCGCCGCCCGGCGGGTCGCCGACGAGGCCTGACCGCGGGCGACTGCCGTGCGGCGGCGGCCGTGCGGCGGCCCCCTGCAAGATCATGCTGGATGTGTGAAGTCAACACCGTTGCGTTTAGCGCCGTGACCGGGAGGCAAGCCCTTTTTCGAAGGTTGTGATGTCGGCGTGGAAGCTGTAGGTCTGTGTGGTTGCGGGGTGGTGGGCGGCGTTCGGGCTGTATTTGCTGGTCGGGTTTTTGCGGGAGCGGGCTTTGAGGCGGGGGCGGCGGCGTGCGGGTAGTAGGTCGGCCAG